>NZ_JARWKX010000020.1:0-121156 GCF_047445895.1 Rhizobium sp. BR 249
CCATAGGAGAGCCGCTTGCCGCCCTCGAAGGTGCCGCGGATCGCCGGATGGGTCTTGAAGCGCTGGAACTCCTCGAAGGGATAGAGATAGGGGTTCTTGTAGTTCAGATGGACGACGAAGCCGACCGCCACCAGATTGTCTTCGAGATGATAGAGGAAGGAGCCGCCGCCGGTTTTCATGCCGAGCGGCCAGCCGAAGGAGTGCTGCACCAGGCCCGGCCTGTGGTTCTCCGGCTTGACCTGCCAGAGCTCCTTGATGCCGATGCCGAACTTCTGCGGCTCGCGATCCTTCTGTAGATCGAACTTGGCGATCAGCTGCTTGGCGAGCGAACCGCGCACGCCCTCGCCGATCAGCACATATTTGCCGAGCAGTTCCATGCCGCGAGTATAGTTCGGGCCGGGCTCGCCGTTCCTCTCGATGCCCATGTCGCCGGTGGCGACACCGATCACCGCACCCGCCTCATTGTAGAGCACTTCGGTTGCGGCAAAGCCCGGATAGATCTCGACGCCGAGTTCTTCGGCCTTGGTCGCCAGCCAGCGACAGACGTTTCCGAGCGAGACGATGTAATTGCCGTGATTGTTCATCAGCGGCGGCATCAGCATGTTCGGCAAACGGATCGAGCCGGCCGGGCCGAGCACCAGGAAATGATCGGCCGTCACCTCGGTCTTGAAGGGATGATCGGCATCCTCGCGCCAGCCGGGCAGCAGCCGGTCGATGCCGATCGGATCGACGACGGCGCCTGAGAGGATATGCGCCCCGACCTCAGCGCCTTTCTCCAGCACCACCACCGACAGTTCCGGATCGACCTGCTTCAGCCGGATCGCCGCCGCCAGACCGGCAGGACCGGCGCCGACGATCACGACGTCGAATTCCATGCTCTCGCGTTCGGGCAGGTCAGTCATCTCGCTCATCCATTCGTCTCCGGTTCGACCTGGCACCAGACCGCGAGAAGCGGGCGGGCCGTGCATCTTATCGCGAAGGATTGCCCGGCGTCGTTTGCGAAGACTGTGCCGGTCGCGGCAGAAAACCACTGGGAATCGCCAAGGGAGATTTCCGCCGGCGACAGCAGAAGGAAAGCGCGCGGCTGTGTCTGAACATGATCGGGAAACCGGGTGTAGCGATTCATATAAATGACGCCGAGCCGGAGATCGGCGCGTTCCTCCATGCCGCCAGGCCCGACCACGACCGCATGGGAATGCGTATTGCCGAAATTCAGGCTGGCGAAGGGTCCGGAGCGGCCGCGCCGCCAGAGCAGGCTGTCGGCGAGGCTGCGGAATTGGCCGGCGAGCGCCTCGTATTTCCGTCCCGATTTTGCAAGATGGGCGACGGCATCATCAAGGCCTTCCGGTGCGCCCGGAAGAGGCTGGCCCTCGGCGCGCATCTTGCCTGTCTTGAGCAGCTTCTGGAGAACCTTGCCGGCGACGAAACTGGCAACGGCAGGGGCTTCCGCCGACAGCATCAGCCCGCCGACGCCATTGAGGAATTCCTGCAGCGGCTGCGGACGCCTTTCCCTCCCGATGTCGTGCAGCCGAACATAGGCCGGCTTCGTATCATCGTTGAGGAGAAGGTCGGCACCAGGTTTGATTGGACGTCCTACGACGCGAGCCACGTTCGGTTCCCCCGCTCAGAGCGCCTTTTGCAACTCCGGCAGTGCGTCGAAGAGATCGGCGACGAGGCCGTAGTCGGCAACCTGGAAGATCGGCGCCTCCTCATCCTTGTTGATGGCGACGATCACCTTACTGTCCTTCATGCCGGCCAGATGCTGGATCGCCCCGGAAATGCCGGCGGCGATATAGAGATCGGGCGCGACCACCTTGCCGGTCTGGCCGACCTGCCAGTCGTTCGGGGCATAGCCGGCATCGACGGCGGCGCGCGATGCACCGACGGCGGCGCCGAGCTTGTCGGCAACCGGCAGGATGACTTCCTTGAACTTCTCGGCAGAACCGAGTGCCCGGCCACCCGAGATGATGATCTTCGCCGAGGTCAGTTCCGGACGTTCCGAGGCCGACAGCGCATCGGAGACGAAACGCGACAGGCCCGGATTAGAGACAGCCGGGATCGCCTCGACACTTGCCGAACCACCTTGACCAGCGGAGGCGAAGGAAGCGGTGCGCACGGTGATGACCTTCTTGGCATCGCTTGCCTGCACCGTCTGGATGGCATTGCCGGCATAGATCGGACGCTTGAAGGTATCGGATGAAACGACCTCGATGATCTCCGAGACCTGGGCGACGTCGAGAAGAGCGGCCACGCGCGGCAGCACCGTCTTGCCGACCGAAGTGGCGGCCGAGAGGATCGTGTCGTAGGAACCGGCCAGCGAAACGATCAGGTCGGAAAGCGGYTCGGCCAGATTGTTGGCRAGCTCGTCGCTTTCGGCGAGCAGCACCTTGGAGACGCCGGAGAGTTTGGCCGCCGCATCGGCCGCAGCCTTGGCAGCCTTGCCGGCAACGAGAATGTGGATATCGCCGCCGATCTGGCTKGCMGCSGTCAGCGCCTTGGCGGTCTGGTCGGAAAGGCTGGCATTGTCATGATCGGCCAGAAGAAGAATGGTCATGGTGATATTCCTTTCGAACCTTAGAGCACGCCGGCTTCGTTCTTGAGCTTGTCGACCAGTTCGGCGACCGACTTGACCTTGACGCCGGCCTTGCGGCCAGACGGCTCCTCGGTCTTCAGCACCTTCAGCCGCGGCGTCGTATCGACACCGAAATCGGCAGGAACCTTCTTGTCGAGCGGCTTCTTCTTCGCCTTCATGATGTTCGGCAGTGAGGCATAACGCGGTTCGTTCAGACGCAGATCGGTGGTGACGACCGCCGGCAGCTTGATCTCGATCGTCTGCAGGCCGCCATCGACTTCGCGTGTCACCGTCGCCTTGCCGTCACCGATCTCGATCTTCGAGGCGAAGGTCGCCTGGGCCGAACCCAAGAGCGCCGCCAGCATCTGGCCGGTCTGGTTCGAATCGTCGTCGATCGCCTGCTTGCCGGTGATGATCAAGCCCGGCTGTTCGGCATCGGCGACCGCCTTCAGGATCTTGGCCACAGTGAGCGGTTCGACGGCATCCTCGGTCTCGACCAGGATCGCCCGGTCGGCGCCCATGGCAAGTGCCGTCCGCAGCGTCTCCTCGGCCTTGGCGGGGCCGATCGACACCACCACCACTTCCTCGGCCTTGCCGGCCTCCTTCAATCTCAGAGCCTCTTCCACCGAGATCTCGTCGAACGGGTTCATTGACATCTTCACATTGGCAAGCTCGACACCCGTGCCATCCGGCTTCACCCGGATCTTCACGTTGTAGTCGACAACCCGTTTGACTGGGACGAGAATCTTCATGTGCGAACCCCTTTTATTCCAAAGCGCGCCGCGATCTTTCAGATTCGCTTGGCCCGCGCTCTAATTCTTTGTTTCACGCATGCCGTTATCGCAAAACCGCTGCACGGCTTTGCGCGACATGCTTCAGACTTCAGGCCGTCAATGCGGCCGATCGGCAAGCAGCACCCAGAAGGCGAAGAGCGGCGTCTCCACCGACCTCATGGCATGTTTGATCCCGGGAATATTGTAGAACGATCCGCCGATACCAGGCGAAAACCAGTTCCCCTCCCCCTGCTGGAACTCCCCCTTGGAAAGCACGAGATAGACTTCCTCCGGCGCATGGTCGTGATCGGGATAGCGCACGTGAGGCGCCATCAACGTCACGCCGAACCACAGGTCGCTTCGCTCCTCCAATCCGCCCGGCCCGACGATCATGGCATTGGCATGCCCATCGACGAAATTGTCGCTGGCCGTGTGGTCATACTTGGTGCGTCGACCCCATTCAAGCATTGGCTCGATGCCTTTGAACCCCTCGATCAACCGCGTCAGGCAAGCATAGGACGTATCGACCGCGAGCGCCATATCGAGGTGAGCGCAGACAGGCAACCGGCTTCCCTTGCCCGCGCGCGCCGTTCCCGGTCGTTCCAGCGCCGCAAAGATCTGACCGACCGAGCGGCGGGCTTCCGGAGCCTCGGCGAACTGGCCGAAAGCCAGGGAAGCCGCCTCCAGGAAGTGCTGGAGGCTTTCATTACGCACACTCATATCATCCTCTCCCGATCGGCTGGCAGCCGGCAGTTATTGCGATCATATATCCTTCGCGATGCGCAGACCGTCATAGACAGCGGCATGCGTGTTGCGCGCAGCGACGGCATCGCCGATCCGGAACAGCTGGAATTTGCCCTCGGGATTGCGAATGACGGATTGCGGCTCCCCCTGCAGAAGCTGGTCGTGCGAGATCTCGCCGAGGTTTTTCGACTTGGGCTTCAGTTCGAAATAGAGCTCGTCGAGCGGGATGGTCCCGTGATTGACGACGATCTGGTCGTAGCTGTGCTGCCGGGCAATGCCGCCGTAATCGCTGCCGATATGAGCGACGAGCTGGTTGCCGCTCTTTTCGACGGCCTCCAGGCGATAGGTAACGGTGAAGGTCACGTCGTACTTCTGGAGCGAACGCATATAGGGCACCAGGTTCATGGCCATGACCTCCGGCGCGAAGGACCGGTCCGGCGTCATGATCTCGACCTTGGCGCCCGATTTGGCGAGGAACTCCGCCGCCTGCAGGCCGGCATGATCGCCGGCATCGTCGAAGATCAGCACGTTGGAGCCGGCCTTCACGTCGCCGGAAATGATGTCCCATGAGGAGACCACCAGCTCGTTGCCGTTCGTCAGAACTTCCGTATGCGGCAGGCCGCCGGTGGCGATGATGACGACGTCAGGATTTTCGGCCTCGATCGTGTCGGCTTCGGCCCAGCTGTTGAAGTGGAAGGTGACGCCGTATTTCTCGCACTGGCTCATGCGCCAGTCGATGATGCTGATCATTTCCCTGCGGCGCTCGCTCTGGGCGGTGAGCCGGATCTGGCCGCCCGGATTGTTCGCCGCTTCGAAGACGACGACCTCATGGCCGCGCTCCCCGGCGACGCGCGCCGCTTCCAGACCAGCCGGGCCGGCGCCGACGATGACGACCTTCTTTTTATGATCGGCCTTCGCAAGAATATGCGGCATGGTCAGCTCGCGGCCGGTGGCGGCATTGTGGATGCAATAGGCAGCCCCGCCCTGATAGATGCGATCGAGACAGTAGTTGGCGCCGACGCAGGGGCGGATATCCTCTTCCCGCTTCTCGATGATCTTGCGGACGATGTGCGGGTCGGTCATGTGCGCGCGGGTCATGCCGACCATGTCGACCTTGCCGGCCGCGATCGCATGACGCGCGGTGGCGACGTCGGGAATCTTCGCGGCGTGGAAGGTCGGGAAGTTGGTCGCGGCGCGGATTTCACCGGCAAAATCGAGATGGGGCGAGTTCGCCATGCCCTGGATCGGGATGACGTCGGTCAGGCCGGCATCGGTGTCGATGTGGCCGCGAATGACGTTCAGATAGTCGATGAGGCCGCTGTCGCGCATCCGCTTCGAAATCTCGATGCCTTCGGCCTGGCCGTTGCCACCGGGCAGACATTCGTCCGCCGTATAGCGCACGCCGAGAATGAATTCGTTCCCGACCCTCTCGCGGATCGCCTTGAACACATCGAGACAGAAGCGCATGCGGTTTTCGAGCGCGCCGCCATAGGGGCCGTCGAGTTCGTTGGTCAGCGGAGACGCGAACTGGTCGATCAGGTGGCCGTAGGCCTCCAGCTCGATTCCATCCATGCCGCCGGCCTTCATGCGCTCGGCCGCATCCGCGAAATCCTTGATGATGCGCTCGATGTCCCAGTCTTCCATCTTCTTCGGGAAGGCGCGATGCGAAGCCTCGCGATGGTGGGATGGAGCGACGACCGGCAGCCAGTCGCCCTTGTCCCAGCGCGTGCGCCGGCCGAGATGGGTGAGCTGGATCATGATCGCCGCCCCCTCTTCATGCACGGCGTCGGTCATCTCCCTGATCCAGGGCACGATTTCGTCCTTGTAAGCCAGCAGGTTGTTGAAGACGGGCGGGCTGTCCCTGGAAACGGCGGCCGAGCCCGCCGTCATCGTCAGGGCCACGCCGCCCTTGGCGCGCTCCACCGTATAGGCCCGGTATTTCTCCTTCGGCATGCCGTCCTCGGGATAGGCCGGCTCGTGCGAGGTGACGATGATACGGTTACGCAACTTCAAATGCTTGAGCTGGTAGGGCTGAAGGAGAGGATCGTTCGACATGGGCCGTGGTTCCGTATTAAAAATATGTCAGACGAGACGCTAAGTGCAATGTACATATGTGTCAATGCTGAAAACAAGTAAGTCGTTATTTTCGACACTTGTGTACATTTTTCTTGCGCAAGGCTCCGGAATTTGATAGGAGATTATCTATGGATCAGGCTTTGAACGACACTGGCTGGCGCGGATCACAGGAGGGATGGCTGGAAGCGGCTTACCACTCCCTTCTGGATTCAGGCGTGGATTCGGTGAAAATTCTGCCCCTGGCGAAGAAGCTCAACCTCTCACGAACGAGCTTCTACTGGTTCTTTAAGGATCGGGAGGAACTGTTGAGCGCACTCGTGGCGCGATGGCGCGAGAAAAACACCGGCAATATCGTCAAGCAGTCCGAAGCCTACGCGGAATCGCTGGCCGAAGCGATGCTCAACGTTTTCGATTGCTGGCTGAACACCGACCTCTTCGACGCCAAATTCGAGTTTGCCGTACGTAGCTGGGCGCTGCAGTCGGACGAACTCCTGGCCGAGGTCCAGCAGGCCGATCAAATTCGCATGGAGGCGCTCAAACGCATGTTCATGCGGTTCGGGGTACCAGAAACGACATCAGATGTCAGAGCGCGGACAACTTACCTCGTTCAGATCGGCTACATTTCCATGCAATCGAGGGAGGAACTCGCCATCCGCATGAAACGGATTCCGGAATATATCGCGATCTACACGGGCGAAGTGCCGCAGCAGAGGGAGCTCGACCGCTTCTTCGCCCGGCATGGCTATAGGCCCGGCTAGAGGAAACCGAGATGAGCGTTTCCTTGAGGATCGGTATTATTGGCGGCGGCGGCTGGCTCGGTGGAGCCATCGCCGGTTCGATCCTCGATTCCGGCCTGGTCGATCCTCAAAATCTCTGCCTCTCCTATCGCAGAGAGCAGCCGCAGCGCTTCCCGGATTCCTTCTGGACCGCCGACAGCCAGGAGCTTGCCGACCGCTCGGACGTGATCCTTCTCTCCGTCCGCCCGGACGACTGGCATCCGCTTCAAGTCGACGCCGCCGGCAAGCTCGTCATCTCGGTCATGGCCGGCATTCGCCTGAGCGCCCTTTCGGAGCGCCACAAGACCGGCCGCGTCGTGCGCGCCCTGCCGAATGCCGCTGCGGAAGTGGCGAAATCCTATACGCCCTGGATCGGCGCGAGCGGCATCACCGGGGATGACCGGGCCGTCGTCCGCGCCATTTTCGAAGCCTGCGGGTCTGAGGACGAGGTCGCAAGGGAAAGCGACATCGATTACCTCACCGGCCTTACCGGCTCCGGGCCGGCATTCCCGGCGCTGCTTGCCGCGGCCATGATGCGCGACGCCGTTGCTCATGGCCTGCCGGCCGAGGTTGCGCGCCGTGCCGTCAACACGGTGATATCGGGCGCCGGCCGGCTGCTCGATCGCAGCGACGAATGTCCCGATGACGTCGTTCAGGCCTTTCTCGACTATCGCGGCACCACCGCGGCAGCCATCGAAACGATGCGCGCCGCCGGGTTCGACGCTTCGGTCGCCAGTGGCCTTTCGGCGGCATTCAAGAAATCGGTGAGTATGGGAGAACCTTCCTGACAACCGTTGGAACGGGTTCTGCGGCGCCCCGTTCGACAACACAAGCCGTTAAGCAGAGGGAACGAGAATGAAGAAACTACTTGTATCGACATGTTTGACGTTCGGCCTGATCGGCGGCGCGTCTTTCGCCAGCGCCGCCGAATGCGGCAGCGTGACCATCGCCAGCATGAACTGGCAGAGCGCC
Source organism: Rhizobium sp. BR 249 (assembly GCF_047445895.1). Classification (NCBI taxonomy): domain Bacteria; kingdom Pseudomonadati; phylum Pseudomonadota; class Alphaproteobacteria; order Hyphomicrobiales; family Rhizobiaceae; genus Rhizobium; species Rhizobium sp. BR 249. The sequence goes on from NZ_JARWKX010000020.1 coordinate 7,914, forward strand.
GAAGTTCTCTCCAACCTGGACAAGTTCATCCTGAACGAAGGCTACGGCTGCCAGGCCGACATCACCGTCGGCGACACCGTCCCGACGATCACCTCCATGGCCGAGAAGGGCCAGCCGGATATCGCGCCCGAAGCCTGGATCGACCTGCTGCCCGACGTCGTCAAGAAGGGCACTGACGAAGGCCGTATCGTCCAGGTCGGCTCGCCGCTGCCGGACGGTGGCGTGCAGGGCTGGTGGATTCCCAAATACATCGCCGACGCGCATCCCGATATCAAGACGATCGGCGACGTGCTGAAGCATCCGGAACTCTTCCCCGATCCCGAGGATGCCAAGAAGGGCGCCATCATCAACGGCCCGCAGGGCTGGGGCGGCACCGTCGTCACCTCGCAGCTCTATAAGGCCTTCGACGCAGAGAAGGCGGGCTTCACGCTCGTTGACACCGGCTCGGCTGCCGGTCTCGACGGCTCGATCGCCAAGGCTTACGAACGCAAGGAAGGCTGGGTCGGCTACTACTGGGCGCCGACCGCACTGCTTGGCAAATACGCGATGGTCAAGCTGGAAGCCGGCGTGCCGGAGGATGCCGCCGAATGGAAGCGTTGCATCACCGTTGCCGATTGCCCCGACCCGAAGGCCGCAGCGTGGCCGGTCGACCACGTCGTCACCCTGGTTGCCAAGCCCTTCTCCGAAAAGGTCGGGCCTGAGGTGATGGACTACCTGAAGAAGCGCTCCTGGTCCAACGACACCGTCAACAAGCTGATGGCCTGGATGACCGACAACCAGGCGACCGGCGAAGACGGCGCCAAGCACTTCCTTGAAGAAAACAAGGACATTTGGACCAAGTGGGTCTCGCCTGAAGCAGCCAAGAAGATCGAAGCTGCGCTTTAACATTGACTAACGCGGTGCGCGAAAGCGCACCGCCTCTCGCTGCCGATAAAATCAAAAAGACTGCCACGGCTCTTTGAAGAAAAAGGGGATCCGAATGGAATGGTTTTATAAATTCCCACACATGAACGACGACGCGCTTCGAAATCTGAAGAAGGCGATCGACGACGGTTTTCGTGCCTTTACGCGCAGCTATGGCGACGGCATCGAGAGCCTCTTCGTCCCGCTCCAGCATTTCCTCATCGCCGCCGAGCGCTTCATGACGCAGACGCCCTGGCCGATCATTACGGCGATCATCCTCGTCATCGCATGGTTTGCGAGCCGCAGCCTGAAGATCGTCGTCGGCTGTCTCGTCACATTGCTGCTGATCGGCTATTTCGACATGTGGGACGACACGATGCGGACGGTCTCGATGATCTTCGTCTGTACCGTGCTCTCCATCGCCATCGGCATTCCGATCGGCATCCTGATGGCCCGCTCAGACCGGCTGCAGCGTATCGTCAACCCGATCCTCGACGTCATGCAGACGATGCCGAGCTTCGTCTATCTCATCCCGGTCGTCATGCTGCTCGGCATCGGCAAGGTGCCAGGCCTGATCGCCGTGGTCATCTACGCCATCCCGCCGATGATCAGGCTCACCGATCTCGGCATCCGTCTGGTCGACAAGGACGTGCTGGAAGCGGCCGACGCCTTCGGGACGTCGCGATCGCAGAAGCTGTTCAAGGTGCAGTTGCCGCTGGCGCTTCCCACCATCATGGCCGGCATCAACCAGACGATCATGATGGCGCTCGCCATGGTGGTCATCGCTTCCATGATCGGCGTCCAGGGCCTCGGCCAGCCGGTGCTGAAGGCGATTGCCAACCAATATTTCACGCTGGGCATTTTCAACGGCCTTGCCATCGTCGGCATCGCCATCATCTTCGACCGGGTCAGCCAGGCTTATGGCAAAAGGCTCCAGAAGCATCAGGAGACCGTCCATGGCTGAGCATCGTTTCGGCGGCATCAAGATCCGCCACCTCTACAAGATCTTCGGCCCCAATCCCACGACCTATGTCGACGCGGTCCAGAAGGGCCTGACGAAGACCGAACTCAACGAAAAACACGGTCATGTCCTCGGCCTCAGGGATATCAATGTCGAGATTCCCTCCGGCTGCATTCAGGTCATCATGGGCCTTTCCGGTTCGGGCAAGTCGACGCTCATCCGCCACATCAATCGCCTGATCGATCCGACGTCAGGCGAAGTGCTGGTCGACGGCGTCGACGTGGTGAAGATGAACGAAGCCGAATTGCGGACGTTTCGCCGGCAGCAGACGGCGATGGTGTTCCAGAAGTTCGCACTTCTGCCGCACCGCAATGTCCTCGACAACACCATCTTCGGCCTCGAAGTGCAGGGCATGGAGCGTGCGAAAGCCGTTGAAATCGCCATGCGCTGGATCGAGCGCGTCGGGCTGAAGGGCTTCGAGCGGAAATATCCGAACCAGCTTTCCGGCGGCATGCAGCAGCGCGTCGGCCTGGCGCGCGCACTTTCCAACGATGCGCCGGTGCTTCTGATGGACGAGGCCTATTCGGCGCTCGACCCCTTGATCCGCACGGATATGCAGACGGTCCTTCTCGACATCCAGAAGGAGATCAAGAAGACCATCGTCTTCATCACCCACGATCTCGACGAGGCTTTGCGCCTCGGCGACCAGATCGCCATCCTGCGCGACGGCGAAGTCATCCAGCAGGGCACCAGCCAGGACATCGTCCTGCGCCCGGCCGACGACTACATCGCCAACTTCGTCAAGGAAGTGAACCGGGGCCGCGTCATCCACGTCGAAGCCGTCATGACGCCGGTGCACTCCGGTGCGGCGCCGGTCGGGCTGGCGATTGCGGCGGGAACGACCGTCGAAGAAGCCGTCCGGATGCTGGCGTCTGCGCCGGAAGGCGATGCCAGAGTGATTTCGCCATCCGGGGAAACTCTGGGCCTCGTCACTTTCCGTCAACTTGCCAGCGCTATGGTGAACTCGCAAGAGGCGGCTCACCAACGCAATAGTGCCCTTTCGGTCGCGCTCTGAAGCTCCGTGAGGGAGAGGCATGCCACTGGCGTCCGAGCATCCGCTGCGCAAGGAGTTACACAACGAGCTCCATGCGCGGCCGTCGCTTTATTTTGATGGCGACACCGATGTCTGGCACGTCGCCATCGTCGGCGACAACGCCCCTCCTCCGCTTCCCGCTTCTCTGCCGGGATTGGAGGATGTTTCCACGACACACCAGGGCAGCCACGGCATCGGCCGCTTCGGCGGCGGCCGGCTGAAATGGGAAGCCCATACCGAATTCCTGACCCTCACCTTCGTCATTCCCGCATCCGCCGAACCCGGCAGCAACCCGCCTGAAGCCTTTCAGACCTGCTGCCGGCAGATCGACGGCAAGGTCATTGCCGCCGTCCGCGTGCTGGTTCGCGACGAGAAGGACGGGCAGGCTCTCGAAAAACCGAAGCTCGACTATGTCGCATCCAAGGTCGGCGGCGGCGATGCGGAAGTGCATTCGAATTTCCGGCTGAGCGACAGCGGTTTCGTCGAATTCCTGTTCTTCAATCGAAACCTCAACGCCTATCGCACCGGCCGCATGGTGAGGCGCTTCCTGGAGATCGAGACTTACCGGATGATGGCGCTTCTGGCGCTGCCGATGGCGCGCGAGACGGTGTCGAAACTTTCGGCCTTCGACCGGCGCCTCGACCTCCTGATCGCGCATATGCAGAGCGCCGTCAAAGTCGACAAGGCGCTGCTTTCCGAAGTGACCAGACTCTCCTCCGATGTCCTCAACTTTTCCGCACTCGCCCGCCACCGTTTCGGCGCGACGAACGCCTATGCCGAGATCGTCGCCAGCCGCCTGTCGGAGCTTCGCGAGGAGCGCGCCGAGCAGCGTCAGCGGATCGGCACCTTCATCGACCGGCGATTCCAGCCGGCCGTCCGCTCGGTCCGCGCCGCCGAACGCCGTCTCGACGAACTGGCCGAACGCGTCAGCCTCGCCGGCGACCTGTTGAGAACCACGGTGCAGGTGCAGCTCGAAGACCAGAACGCCTCGCTGCTGACCTCGATGGAAGAGCGGGCGCGCATCCAGGTGCATATTCAGCAGGCGGTCGAAGGCTTCTCCGTCATCGCCATCACCTATTATGCCATCGGCCTCGCCAAGATCTGCCTCGAAAGCATTTCCGCTCTCGGCGTCGATCCGCACGTGACGAAGCTCGCCGTTCTCGGCGCCATCCCGCTCGTGCTCTTTGCCGTCTGGACCGCGGTTCGCCATGTCCGCAGGAGCATTGCCGGCGCACCCGCCAAAGCGCACGAATAACGAGCGAGCGGCGCGATCCCCGACCAACGCTATTTCGCTTATGCCAAATGAGAAATTTGAGATCTGTGTCGGCTTTGCGCAGGTCAGCGCCTCGAACGGCCGGCCCGGATGTTTAGTCCAAAAATCGGAATCGCTTTTCGAAAAGCGGATGCAAGGATTGAAAGTGTTCGCTCCCTCGTGCGCCCGAAAGGAAGCACGGCGCTCCGGGAGAGAGCCCGCCTATACATTTTGCGCAAGTTTAGTCCAGACTGCGTCGCGAAAGATCGATCGGCCAATAATATCGTGACCCGATAATTGCTCGATCGCTGCGGAACAATAAGATGACTTTTGACCGGGTCCATGATGGTCCGCGGTCCCAAAGAAATCCATCCATTCGTCACCCCAAGAGGATGGAAGGATACATCCATACGCACCCCATCCTGTGCGTATGCTTGCCTGTCTGCCTGCCGAAGGCCATCTCAGCGGTCCACTAGATATCCTTCGGCAGGCAACCTCGCGCCCCCCCTCGATCACATTTGCACCCGCGCCCGGCTAGAACGCACCATCAAACCCGCAGTTTGATGCGGCCGACTTGCTGCACTCCGAACTCGGATCGTGTAACATCAGGCTAAGCTTCCTATCACCCCTCCGCCTGTACCGAGGCGACGGAGGAAGTGGTCAATGGCGACCTGCGCGGCCGCAAGAAGAACATGCGTCAAACCGGCATCCATGTATGTCGGATGCCGTCGACATAATCACGCACCGGGAGCAGCATGTCCGAAAACACCCCTCCGCCATTCTCGTTTCGATTTCGCGGTTCATCCTTCGACAACATGGTCGAAACCCTTGGCGGCGCCTTTGGCGCATTCGATGCCGAGCCTGTCGGCCGCTCTCAGGACTTTCATTGGGGCTTGGATTTTTCCGCGACCGAAAGCGCGGTTCTGCTCACCGGCTATCACGAGGCGGAGTTTCAGTTCAACATCGAGCCGACGGTGGATACAGCCGAATATCTGTCGATCGTCGTGCCGCGCAGCGGCGGCATGGGCGTAACCTATGGGTCCCGCGTCGCCGAGGCGGGAGAGGGAAAACTGCTGCTCTATAACAATTTCGAGCCTGACAGCGTCATCATGCACGGTCAGTCCAATGTCATCGATGAATTGCTGATCAACTGGTCCGTCATCCTTCAGACGATCGGCCAGACCTTCGAGATACCGTTCAGCGGCTCTCTCGATCTCCTGCCCGAACTCGATCTCTCCACGCCGGCCGGCCGCACGATCGCCAGCCTGACGGAAACGATCGCCATCGGCATGCGCGATGACGGGCCGCTGCTGCAATCGCCGATCGCCATGGCGCATATGACGCAGGCGCTGGCCGAGCTGGTCGTGCGCATGGTGCCCAATCGCCTCTCCCACTTCCTGGACAAGGGACCAGCGTTGATCGCTCCCAGGCATATCCGCAAGGCGATCGAATTCATGCAGGCCAACATCGACCAGCCGATCACCATGCCGAAGGTCGCCGAAGCCGCCGGCGTATCCAGCCGGGCGCTCGAAACCGGCTTTCGCGCATTCAGGGGAACCTCTCCCGCTGCCTACCTGCTGACACTGCGCCTGCGCGCGGCGCGGCAGGACCTGCTCGATCCCGAGAGCAACGAGACCATGAGGGCAATCTGTCTGAAATGGGGCTTCTTTCATTTCGGCCGGTTTTCCGCGGTCTACAGGTCGACATACGGAGAATATCCTTCCGACACCAGAAAGCGTGTCGGCCACCGATAGGGACGCCGCTTACGGCGACGTGGTAGACGTCAGCGCGTAATGCACTCTCATCGTCCTCGGGTCCCGCTTGACGATCTCGAGCACGCCTTCGCGCTCGGCGAGCGCGTTGAGATCCCGCAGCACGAGGGAATGCGCGATCCCCAGCATGCGCGCAAAGGAGCGGCTGTCACGCGCAATCCCCAGTTCCGCCGCAACGAGGAGGCCCGCCTGTATGGATGTGAGCCTGCTATCCCGCTCCTGCGCCGCGGCGACGAGGGCGAGAAAACGGGCGGCCTCCGGCGCCTCTTCGCTCACGCGGCGTTTCGCCGGCGGAAGGAGACCATGATCGATTTCGAGGTTGGCGTATCGCTCTCCGTGCCGGCGCTGCCAAGCGGCACGAGCACGTTCAATTCGGGATAATAGCCGGCGATACTGCCTCTCGGAATGTCATAGGGCACGAAGCGGAAATCCTCAGCGATGCGCGCTATGCCGTCATCGTGCTCGCCGACCACGTCGATCCGGTCGCCGGCTTTCGCATTCATCGCCTCCAGATCCTCGGGATGGATGAAGATGACCTGCCGCTCTCCATAGACGCCGCGATATCGATCGTCGAGGCCGTAGACGGTGGTATTGTACTGGTCGTGCGACCGGAACGTCTGCAGGGCGAAACGGCCCTCGCCCTTGCGCGCACGCTGGTGCACCGTCTCGTCAGGAAGCGCCTCGGACGAAAACGCCGCCTTGCCGGCCGGCGTCTGCCATTCCCGATGCGCCGCCGCATTGCGCAGGTGGAAGCCGCGCGGCTTGCGCAGGCGCTCGTTATAGTTTTCGAAGTCCGGAATGGTCGCTTCGATATGATCGCGGATAAGATCGTAGTCACCGGCGAGTTCCGCCCAGCCGACCACGGCGGAACCGACCGTCGCCTGCGCCATGCCGGCGATGATGGCAACCTCCGAGAGAAGATGCGGCGAGGCCGGCCGGTTGATGCCGGCGGAGCCATGCACCATGCTCATCGAATCCTCGACGCTGACGAGCTGGGAGCCGCCCGCGGCATCGCGGTCCATCTCCGTGCGCCCCAGGCACGGCAGGATGAAGGCCGTCTCGCCCGGCATGAGATGCGAATGGTTGGGCTTGGTCGCGATATGGACCGTCAGCTTCAGCCGCCGCAGCGCCTTTTCGACGAGCGCGCTGTCGGGTGTGGCGCGCGCGAAATTGCCGCCAAGGCCGATGAAAGCCTCGGCCGAACCGTCGAGCATCGCCCCGATTGCGGCAAGCACATTATGGCCATGGTCGCGGGGAACGGCAAAGCCGAAGTGCTTCTCCAGCGCATCGAGGAAATCGTCCGACGGCTTTTCGTTGATGCCGACGGTGCGGTCGCCCTGCACGTTGGAATGGCCGCGAACCGGGCAGAGGCCGGCGCCGGGCTTGCCGATATTGCCGCGCAGGAACATGAAGTTGGCGATCTCGCGGATCGTCGCCACCGAATGCAGGTGCTGGGTGACACCCATCGCCCAGGTGCAGATCACCCGTTCGGCCTTGATATAGACCTCGGCCGCCTTTTCGATCTCCTCGCGGCGCAGTCCCGACTGGTCCTCGATCTCGGCCCAGCCGGTCGCCTCGACGGCTGCCCGGTATTCGGCAAAACCGGCGCAATGTTCGGCAAGAAACGCATGGTCGAGGACGGAGGGCAGGCCGGCGGCGGCAGCCGCGTCTTCCGCGGCCAAAACCGCCTTCGCCATGCCCCTGACCGCGGCCATGTCGCCGCCGAGATGCGGCTGCAGGTAGTGGCTGGCGATGTCGGTCGAGCCGCCGCGCAGCATCTCGATCTTGTCCTGCGGATCGGAGAAGCGCTCCAGGCCGCGCTCGCGAAGGGGATTGAAGACGACGACGCGCGCGCCGCGTATCGCCGCGCGGCGGAGGTCGCCGAGCATCCGGGGATGGTTGGTGCCGGGGTTCTGGCCGATGACGAAGATAGCGTCGGCCTCTTCGAAATCCTCCAGAAGCACGGTGCCCTTGCCGACGCCGACCGCCTGCTTCATGGCGATGCCGCTCGCCTCGTGGCACATGTTGGAGCAATCGGGAAAATTATTGGTGCCGTAAACGCGCACGAACAGCTGATAGAGGAAGGCCGCCTCGTTGCTCGCCCGGCCCGACGTGTAAAACTCCGCCCGGTTGGGATTGTCGAGACCTTTGAGGATGCTGCCGATCTCGGCAAAGGCGTCCTCCCAGGCAACAGGCAGGTAACGGTCGCTCGCCGCGTCGTAGCGCATCGGATGCGTCAGGCGGCCGTTGAGCTCCAGCTCGTAATCCGACAGCCGGCGAAGCTCGGTGACGGTGTTCGCCGCGAAGAAGGCGGGTGTCGCCCGCTTCTCCGTCGCCTCCCAGGCGACGGCCTTCACGCCGTTTTCGCAGAATTCGAACGACGATCCGTGTTCCGGATCGCCCCAGGCGCAGCCCGGGCAATCGAAACCGTCAGGCTGGTTCGCCTTCAGCATCGTCCGCGCCCCGGAGATGGGCATGCCGCTTTGCAGCAATTGCTTGCCGCAACTCTTCAGGGCGCCCCAGCCGCCGGCTGCCGACGATTTCTTACCGATGAATTTTGTGTCCATGCGCCCTGTATCGTCGAAGCCGGAAAAACATCAAGGCCGCACAAACGATGGTTCGATAGAAAAAATCTATCAAGAAAGGCGCCGCGTCCGCGCGATACGGCTAACCCGCATCCTTCATGACATGCCGGTCCGGATTGGGCGAATGGGCCAGGATGCGATTGCGCCCCTGCGTCTTGGCATCGTAGAGCGCGGCATCGGCTTCCGTCAGGAGACGGTTCGGGTTGGTCCTCAAGACAGCTCCCGTTGCGCAGGCTATGCCGATGCTCGCCGTTACCCGCCCGAATTCACTGCCGGAATGCGCGATGTTTTCCTGGGCAAGGCGGCGTGCGAATTGTTCGGCAACGATCATCGCGCCCTTGGCGCTGGTATCGGGGAGGAACACCACGAATTCCTCGCCGCCGTAACGCGCGACGATATCCGCCGGGCGGCTGACGGAGTGGCGCAGGCACTTGCTGACGACGCGCAGACACTGGTCTCCGGCGGGATGGCCGTAAGTATCGTTATAAGCCTTGAAGCGGTCGATATCGACCATCAGCAGGCTGAACGGCGTGTTTCTCCTGGTGCTGCCGGCTGTCTCGCGCGCGAAAGTCTCGTCGAAGGCCCGACGGTTGACGATGCCGGTGAGCCCGTCGGTCTCGGCGAGATTTTTCAGTTGCTCCGCAGACAGCCTGAGCGCGATTTCCGCCTGCTTCGTCGCCGTGATATCAGAGACGACGGCCATCGCCGTGCCGTCTCCGGCAATTCTCGTCCGGATGCTGCGCCAATCGCCGTTGTGAAGCTGAACCTCTTCGTCCTTGTTGCTGTGCAGCGAGGCGCTGGCGGCCTTCATCCACTCCTCCGGATCAAGCTCCGCGATAGCGGGCCGCTCGCCGGTTTCGATGACGCGGCGCAGGATGTCGCTGATATGCGCGCCGACCACGCGGGCGTCCCCGGACAGCGGAAAGGCGTCGCGGTACTGATCATTGCAGAAGATAAGAAAGCCTTTGCCGTCGTACATGGCGATGCCGTCGGACATATTCGCCATCGCATGCGACAGCAGGTTCTTGCTTTCGCGCAGCTCGCGCTCCAGCGCGGTCCGCTCGGTCATATCGCGCGTCACGCCGGCAAGGCCGATCACCCGCCCCTGCTTGTCCCTCAGCGGCACTTTGGAAGCGAGCAGGAACCGGCCTTCGATCCGTTCGGTGGAGTCGATCAGCGGCTTCCCCGTCTCCATCACCTGCTGTTCGAGATGATACAGTTCTTCCGCGAGCGGCGGCGACATCAGATTGAAATCCGACAATCCGGTCATCTCCGCCGTCGTCCGGAAACGGAAGAGGCGGGTCATGTTTTCATTGACCGTGATGAAGCGGCTGTTCCGGTCCTTCACATAGAGATAATCGGGCGACTGCGAAAACGCGGTCACCAATATGCTCCGCTCCAGTTCCCATTGCTGCGTCTTCAGGAGAACGAAACCGCCGAGCACCGTCGCCAGGCAATTCAACGATGTCAGCGGAAAACCGACGCCGGCCAGCACATGGGCATTCACCAGGGTGGGAAGCAAGGCCATCGACGCGACCAGCGCAATGCCGAGGCCAAGGCTCAGCAACGCAACGTCCCGGAACTCCGGAGATCTCTTTCGCGTCCAGAAATGACCCGCCAGACCGATGCCGGTCGCAGCAAGGATCGCGATGATCCCGTCGATCATGGCCGCGCCGCCGACGACGAAACGAAAGGCGATCGCCAGCGAAGCGGCAAAAGCCGCCGCAATCGGCCCCCCGAACATGCCGGCCAGGGCGAGCGGGGCAAAGCGAAGGTCGATGTAGATGCCGGAGTTGAATTCGACGGCCAGGAATATGGACCCGACGGAGGCGCCGCCGGCTACGATACCGAAGGCGATCTTTTCCTGGGTGGACGACCGACGCTGAAACTGGATCGAGAAATGCGCCCAAAGCGAAATTGCCAGGCACACGAAAGAAAGGTTGCCACCAAATTGCGTCCAGATGCCATTCACCGCGTTGGATCCACCTTCCAAGACATGTAACGAATTGACCATACGGCCAAACTCGTTTGATCTTGGTTAAATCGGAGAGCCATCCGGGCCATATTCGCCCGCAGATACCGGTTCTTTCCCGGCTTATCGGCGGATCGCAGAAAAAAATTGCGCGGCGGCGTCGGCTGCAACGCATGCCGCGTCCGAGTTGAAAGCCGGATATCCGACACCAAACTGCGCGGGCATTATTCCAGCGCTATCACGGCCTCGATCTCGACGAGGGCGCCTTTGGGGAGTGCCGCGACCTGATAGCAAGCTCGTGCCGGAAAGGGGTCGCTGAAATAACCGGCATAGACGTCGTTGACCGCTGCGAATGCCGCCAGATCGGCCAAAAGCACTGTCGTCTTGACGACTTTGCTCATATCGGCCCCGGCAGCCTCGGCGATGGCCCGCAGGTTATCAAGGCATTGACGAGCCTGCTCGGCCGAGGTCTCGCCGGATATGTTTCCGGTCGCCGGGTCCAACGGAAGCTGGCCCGACACGAACAAGAAGCCGTTGTGAGCGATTGCCTGAGAATAGGGCCCGATGGCCTTCGGAGCGGTTGCGGTATCTATCTTTTGCATGTTCTGTATCCATGATCGATGTTACGAATGCGCGCCAACGGCGCACGCCTTCATCAGCGAACTCTCGCCAGAAATTCGCGCGTGCGCGCGGACTTGGGATTTGCGATCATCTCGCGCGGCTCTCCCGTCTCGACGACGACACCGCCATCCATGAAAACGAGCTGATCGGCAACGTCGCGGGCAAAACCGATCTCATGGGTGACGACCACCATGGTGATGCCGCTGGTGGCCAGATCCTTCATGACCGCCAGGACCTCGCCGACGAGCTCGGGATCGAGCGCGGAAGTGGGTTCATCGAACAGCAGAACCTTCGGCTTCATGGCCAGCGCGCGGGCGATTGCAACGCGCTGCTGCTGTCCGCCCGAAAGGCTTCGAGGGTAGGAACCCGCCTTCTCGCTCAGGCCGACTCGATCGAGAAGCTGGAGAGCATGTCTCCTGGCGCTGGCGGCATCCTCCCCACGAACACGCGTCGGAGCTTCGATCAGGTTTTCCAGAACGGTCATATGGGGGAAGAGATTGAACTGCTGGAACACCATGCCGATGTCGGCACGCCGCCTGCAAATCGCCGCTGCGGACAGTTCGTAGAGCTTATCACCTTCGAGCCGGTAGCCGACGAAATCACCGTCCACCAATAGAAGGCCTCCGTTGATCTCCTCCAGGTGGTTGATGCACCGCAGGAAGGTGCTCTTGCCCGATCCCGACGGACCGATGATGCAGGCGACGGACCCTTCGGGAACCTGGAGGTCGACGCCCTTCAGGACTTCGAGGTGCCCGAACGACTTCCGGACGGCAGACGCATGCACCATGACGTTCTGCGCCACTCCGAATTTTTCCTTATGCGAGATAAGCGCGCTCATGCTGCAATCTCCCGGTGGCGAAAGTTGAAGGCGGACTTGATCAAAGTGCCGAGGAAGGACTTCCGAAGCGGCTGCTCGTCCCTGGAGAAATACTGTTCCAGATGGTACTGGCCGAACGTCATGATGGATACGATGATCAAGTACCAGCAGGTGACGACGAGAAGCAAAGGCATGGTCTCGAAGGTCCGCGCATAGATGGACTGGGCGGCATAGAGCAGGTCGGCCACCGTGATGACGCTCACGAGCGAAGTCATCTTGAGAAGGTTGATGGCTTCGTTGCCGGTCGGAGGAATGATAATTCGCATCGCCTGGGGCAGGATGATGCGACGCATCAGTTGGGAAGGGGTCATCCCAAGCGAAATCGCCGCTTCGGTTTGCCCCTTGGCGACAGACTTGAGCCCGCCACGGATAATCTCCGCCATATATCCGGATTCATGCAGGGAGAGCGCCAGGACCCCGGCGGTGATGGGCGTCATCACATCGTTCATCGGCACCGAAAATACCGTTCCGATCCCAGGAATCCATAAGGTGATGGTTCGAAAGACGAGCGACAGATTGTACCACAATATGATCTGGACGAGGGCTGGAGCCCCTCGAAAGAGCCAGATATATCCGCGCGCAGGGACAGAAAGCAGTCTGCTGGGAGACAGCATCATCAGCGCGACGGCGGTGCCGAGCACGACGGCGCAAAACAGGATGACCACCGTCAATATCAGTGTTGTTTTCAGCCCCTCGAGAATGACGGGGTGCAGCATATACTGCCTGACGACCGGCCACTGCAAATTGGGATTGGTGAAGATCGCGTAGGCGACGGCGAGCAATCCAACCGCGACGATGCTTATGGCTGCGACGCGAAAAGGATGGCGCAATGGCACGACCGTCAGGCTGTCGGCGTTGATTTGCGCGGAGGCCTGTACGCCCTTTCCAGATGTTTTCGACATGATAGTTCTCGATCCGATTGGCGCAAACCGGCCGAACTCGACCGGCTTGACGCGAATTTCCGTAGGGAAACCGAATGGCTTCGCATCCGAAACCGGCCGCGAAGCCATCGCCGCCTTTACTGCGGCAGCTGGTCGGCGCTGGTGATCACCTCCGAATGCGTCACCGCCGCCGGCCCCATCTTGTATTTGTCGAGAATCTTCAGATAGGTCCCGTTGTCGATAAGATGCTGAAAAGCCTTCTGCATCATCTCGGCGGTTTGCTTGTCGTTTTTCGGCACCGCCACCCCGAGCGGAAGAGGGAAGTACTCGCCCGGCGCGACCGCCATCGTATTGTTGCTGTGATCGACGTAGTAGATCGCCGCGGTCGTATCATCCAATCGACCATCGGCCCGGCCGGCCAGAACGGCTTGGATCGTGTCCTTCTGCTCGGGATAAAGCGCCTTCTGAATGTCCGGCTTGCCGGCCGCCTTGCAGTCCGCGCTCAATTTGTCGACCGCGAAATCCGCCGACGAGCCGCCGTGAACGGCGATCTTTGCGCCGCAGACATCGTCTTTTGATTTGAACTTCGAAACCTTATCGGCCGGCGTGATGAGAACGATGCCCGACTTCAGGAACGAAACGAAGTCCACGATCTTCAGTCTTTCGCCAGTGACGGTGAAGGTACTCCAGGCGATTTTGCCGCGGCCGGCCGCGATGCTGGGGAACATTGTCTGAAAAGGCGTCACGACGATGTCGAGGCTGACGCCCAGTTCATCGGCCATGGCTTGAGCAAGCTCGATATCGAGACCCGCGGGCTTGCCGTCTTCGCCGACGAATTCGAAGGGCGCATAGTTCATCGGGCTGAGGATGGTCAGCTTCCCGGTTGACTGCACATCGTCGTTCTTGGGCAAGTCACCAGCCCAGGCAGCATTGGCTGCGACCATTCCTCCGATGACCAGCGCATTGCAAAGCATTCTTGTCATTTCCGCCTCCCCTTTTTGGTTGCTTAGAAATATTCGCGCGGGCCATAGAATTATTCAAATCGATAGTTGTCATATACAATATGCACTGTATTCATTCAATTTCGAAGCTCATGACCGGCCGGCAGCGTATTTCGCATCCGTCGAAATCGTTCATCGCTGAGTTGAAGTGGGCGTCTCTCACCACCGATCCATCACGGAGATCCGAGGGCCAAAGCAAAGACGCTTGCGCCTGCAAAGGCATGAGCCGGTGCAGGCGCTCGACAGGTTCGTATTGTCAGCCTTGCCGCAGTTGGCCGGCCAATCGAAATATCATGACTTCGCGCGAAATTTATCGCGAGAACGAAACAGCATGCCGTTCATTCGTTTGCCCCCCGGCCGACACCATGATCGAGACAATCTCCTCCATCTCTTCGACAGTGTTGTAATAGTGGGGGGAGAGCCTGATCGCACCGTTTCGGATGCTGGCATAAACCCCTTGCGCGGTGAGAGCCGAATGCAGTTCGGCCGCTCCTATCCCTGGTTTGCGCAGGAGCGTAATGCCCGAGCGCGATCTGGGCTCGAACTGGTGCACGGGCTGGATCCCGTGACGCAGAGCCGTCTCGCAGAGCAGTTCGTTCAGATACAGGACGCGGTTCTCTATCCATTCGATGCCGAGTTCGTCGATCTGAGCGAGGCGTTCCGCGAGCCCCAGGATTCCGCATCCGTTCGCCGTCCCCGGCTCGAACCGCCGTGCATCGGGGAGGAAATCGAGCGTCCGATGAAATGCAAACGGGTCGTTTACGCTGAGCCAGCCCACGATCTGCGGCGTGATCTCGCGCAGCGCTCGGTCGGAGAAGGTGGCAAAACCGATCCCGCGTGGTCCCATAAGCCATTTATGCGCGCTGACGACGAGAACGTCGACGCCTGTTGCTCCGACATCCAGATCGATGGCGCCGATCGACTGTGTGCCGTCAACGACCAGCATCGCGCCGAACTCGGAGCAGAGAGCCCCCAGCGTGGATATGTCGGCCCTGAAGCCGCTGTAGAACTGCACATGGCTCAGGGCGACGACGCGGGTGCGGCTGTCCAGCGCCGAGCGAATTTGATCCGGCTCCAGGCGCCCATCCGGCGACGATATCTGGCGAACTTCGACACCCCTGGCGGCCAACTGCACCCAGCATAGGTAATTTGAAGGAAACTCCTGCGCGCAGACGACCAGGTTGTCTCCCGGCCGCCAATCGACACCGAGCGCCACCAGGGAGAGACCATGCGAGGTATTCTGGACGTAAGCCACATTTTCCGGTGACGAGCCGACGAGTTTTGCGGCCAGGGCACGGCCTTTCTCGAAGTATGGTTTCGAGGCTTCCTTCGCATCGCGGAGCTGTTCTGCAATGATCGTGTTGTAATGTTCGCTTGCCAGCCGAACACGCTCCGGAACCGGCGTTACCGCTGCATTATCGACGTAAATCTTATCCTTCAGATACGCGATATCGCTGCGTATATCCCTTAGCTTTCTCTCGTCCATAGCCACAGCTCTCGTTTTCCAATCGGACTTATGTCCGCTCGCGGATCGATAGTAGAGAGCGAAGATGGATGAAGCAAATTCGATATGCTAATGTAAAAAATGAATGCGGCTCATTCCATCAGGAGAGGTTTGATGAACTTCAGCGGAATCGATCTCAACCTTCTGCGCGTGTTCGACGTGCTCATGCGGGAGGGCAATGTGACGGTGGCCGCCGAACGCCTCGGGCGGACGCAGTCCGCCGTCAGCCATTCCCTCGGCAAGCTGCGGGCGCTGTTCAAGGACAAATTATTCGTTCGTGACGGCGGATCGATGAAGCCAACCCCACGGGCCATAGAATTGTCCGCCGAAATTTCCGACGCGCTAGCGAGCATCCGAGCCACGATCGATCGCTATCAACTGTTCGTACCCGATCAGACGAGACGGGTCTTCCGGGTCGGGCTTATCGACTATCACGGCGCGATGGTGATCCCCGAACTGATCAAGCATTTCCGCGCGGAAGCCCCGCACGCGACTCTGAACGTGATGCCGACATCCAAGGAGGAAGTCGGAAGACTGATCCTGACGAGAAAGCTGGATTGCGCCATCGTCCTCAACTTCGACCAGGACGACCAGAACCTGCTGTTGTCCGAAGTCGGCCGGGACGATCTGGTCTGTGCGATATGGAGCGGCAGCCCACTGCTCAGCCAACCCCTGACCCTCGAACGATATTTGGCCGCCACCCATATCCAGATCTCCGCCGACGGCATGTCCGAAGGGCTCGCGGACAAAGTTCTGCGCGAAATGGGATTACAGCGGCACGTCGCGGCAACGATACCCAGTTATCTCGTGATACCTTGGGTGCTGCGAGGCTCCGACCTGATCACCCATTGCGCCGATAGCATTCTCCTCACTCTTGATGAGAAAAGCGAAGTCGGCCTGACGAAGGCCCCTATTGCGCTCCCGTCCATGCCGATCTCGCTGATCATCCACAAGCAAATGGCGAGCGACCCGGCAACGACGTGGCTGAAGCGGCTGATCGAAGGGATCTACGCGGATCGGCAAATACGCAAGGAGGCTGCCCGGGCCGCCGGTCCTTTCGTCACGCGCGGCTGAGGGCAGCCGATGCGCCAGCGCACATAAGCCAATCTATGAATGCAGATCATTCCTCACATGACGAAATCGAATTTTCTTCACGCCACTCCATGAATTAAAACAAAGCGCGCGGCTCGCCTGATCGTCGACGGAGGGCCGCGACCTCGCGCGCGGGGCCGACCTCCAACCTTGACAAGAGACCATGAAACTAGATCGATCGACCGGCAGCAGCATCGTTCTCCTGGTTATTTTCGCTCTCTGCCGAGGCAGCGCCTATAGCCTCACCACGGTGGCGTTTACGGCGATGTCCAGCGGAACCGTCGTCTTTCTGCGGTTTGCGATCGGGGCTCTCGCGCTTCTCGGCTGGGCCGCCTTTTCGGTTAGAGGTTACAGGTGGATCTTTCGTGATTGGAAGCCCATCCTCGTCTTTGCCGTGATCGGAAATTCCCTTCCCTTCGGCCTCATGACGCTTGGCCAGGAAACAGTCCCCAGCGGCCTTGCTTCCGTCATGATGGCGCTCACGCCGATGTTCTCGGCGATCATCGCGCATCTGTGCCTGCAGGACGAAAAGCTGACGTCCCGCGCGGTTGCCGGCCTGGCGATCGGTTTTGCCGGTGTCTTCGCGATTGTTTATGCGCGCGGGAAGGTAAATCTCGACGCAGCCATGATATATGGCCTAGGCGCATTGACGCTGGCGGCGCTTTGCATCGCCGTCACCATCGTATCCGTCCGCTTTTTTCGCCCCACGAACGAGCTAGGAACGGCCACTCTCAGTCTGGTCGTTGCGTCGATCACCCTGGTGCCGTTCGTCCATATTTCCGATTTCGACAAGCCTATTCCGCTGAACGTGATCTATTCCTGCATCGCCCTCGGCGTTATCGGCACCACGCTTGGCTGGTTATCCCTGCTTACTTTGTCGAAGCGTGCGAGCGCCGCATTTTCGTCGACCGTCAATTATCTCATCCCGATCGTCGGAATGGCGATCGGCGCCATCTTCCTGAAAGAACAGCTCTTCTGGACAGACGCCCTGGCGCTGGCCTTGATCATCGGCGGGACGACGCTGGTGAAGAGTGGCGGAGCCCGTTCCGCATCGGCCGGGCATGGCGCCGAGGCCATGCCGGGCTCTTGACGCGCGCCGCATCAACGGCGCTAATCCTACCGCCGACGGCGGGGTGCGAAGCCCTTTCCATGCAAAAGTCCTCGGCTTTCATTCTGTCGCAGGAGACCCACGATGAATATCTCTCTTCTCATCAACGGCGCGGATCGCGCGGCCTCCGGCGGCCGGACCTATGATCGCCTCGATCCCTTCACCGGGAAGCTCGCAAGCCGCGCCGCCGCCGCAAGCCTGGATGATGTTGCCGCGGCCGTCGATGCCGCTTCCGCCGCCTTCAGCGCGTGGTCGAAGACCGGCCCCAGCCAGCGCCGCGCCATCCTGATGAAGGCTGCCGACATCATGGATTCCAAGGTCGGCGAGTTCACCCGGCTGATGATCGAGGAAACCGGCGCGACCGCGCCCTGGGCCGGCTTCAACGTCATGCTCGCGGCCAATATCCTGCGCGAGGCCGGTGCCATGACGACGCAGATTTCGGGTGAAATCATTCCTTCCGACAAGCCGGGCACACTCGCCATGGGCATTCGCCAGCCGGCGGGCGTGTGCCTCGCCATCGCGCCCTGGAATGCGCCCGTCATCCTCGCCACCCGCGCCATCGCCATGCCGATCGCCTGCGGCAACACCGTCATCCTCAAGGCATCCGAACAATGCCCAGGCACGCACCGGCTGATCGCCACGGCTCTGACTGAAGCAGGCCTGCCCGCCGGCGTCATCAACGTCATCACCAATGCGCCCGAGGATGCGGCCGGGATCGTCGCCGCGCTGATCGCCCATCCCTCTGTCAGGCGCGTCAATTTCACCGGGTCGACCAAGGTCGGCAGGATCATCGCCGAGACCTGCGGCAAATATCTCAAACCCGCCCTTCTCGAACTCGGCGGCAAGGCGCCGCTCGTCATTCTCGACGACGCCGACATCGACGGCGCCGTCAATGCCGCCATTTTCGGCGCCTTCATGCATCAGGGCCAGATCTGCATGTCGACGGAGCGGATCATCGTCAACCAGGCGATCGCCGATCAGTTCGTCGCCAAACTGGCCGCCCGCGCCAGTGCGCTGCCGGCCGGCGACCCGCGCGGCCATGTCGTACTCGGCTCGCTGATCAGCCTCGACGCGGCGAAGAAAATGGAGGAGCTGATCGCCGACGCCACGGCCAAGGGCGCGAAACTCGTGGCCGGCGGCAAGCGCTCCGGCACCGTGGTCGAGGCGACGTTGCTCGATCACGTCACCCCTGAAATGCGCATCTATTCGGAAGAATCCTTCGGCCCGGTCAAGCCGATCATTCGCGTCTCCGGCGAGGAGGAAGCGATCCACATCGCCAACGACACCGAATACGGCCTGTCATCGGCCGTCTTCAGCCGCGACGTCAAGCGGGCCATGGCGGTCGCGGCGCAGATCGAATCCGGCATCTGCCACATCAACGGACCGACCCTGCACGACGAGGCGCAAATGCCCTTCGGCGGCGTCAAAGGCAGCGGCTACGGCCGCTTCGGCGGCAAGGCGGCGATTGCAGAATTCACCGATCTGCGCTGGATCACGGTGGAGGATTCCGCCCAGCATTATCCCTTCTAGGGAAAGCCCTTACCGCGCCGCGATGCTTATCTGTCGTGGCGCGCTGTCCGCTCAGGCCGAGAAGCGAGCCAGCGCCTCGGCAAGCTTCAGCCAGAGATCGTGGGGCGGCGAAGGGATAGGCCGCGAATCCTCGTCGGAGGCCCGGATTTCGTAAGCGGCCTCAGTCGCTGCGGAGCCCGCCAGCATCCGGCCGAATGTCGTCGCCCTGTCCGCAAACTGATCCGAACCTCGCTCCCCCAGCACCGTTCGGATCGTCACCAGGGCGAGATTGAAGTTCTTTTGCAATTGTCCAAACGCGCCGCGGTGTTTGTCCCGCATGCCGGCCTGGAGATCTCCATGCGCGAGAGCATCCATCGCCGCGTTGAAATCGGACAGGTTGTCGTCGATTGACGCGATCAGCTCATTGAGGATGGCTGCCGAACGACGAAGATCTGTATCCGCATAGTCGGCGCTCATTCGCCCCGCCAGATCGCCGCTCATGACGGCAGGGACCAATGCCGCGATTTCAGCACAGAATCTGGCTTTCTGATCAGGATCGCGATGCCTGATGTCCTGCCCGGCGCTGTTCGTTGTCTCCACCATGCCTACCCAAGCCCTAACGCGAAGCACCGTTGCCGCAAGACCCGTGGCAGAGCATGAAAGCAAAACTGCTATGAACCATGTCTTATTCCATATGCCTGCTGACCTATCGCGCCACTGCCACATTCGAGCGAGCCGGTATCACGCCGGTGACAGAAGACGAGCCCATCCAAGGCGGTAACGCTTAAGGAAATCCTTCGCCGCCTCCGCAGCCGACTGTTTTTCGCGCAGAACGGATAGTCTCTGCGTATTTTGATCATGCTCGAGCGGAACGGATGGATTTCAGGATGCCGGCAGCCGCGATGCCCTCGCAGAACCGCATTTCTCCCGCACTGGTCGGTTGAAGCGCGCGGCGAGGCAATATATTCCCGTGCCAGCAGAAACCCAGCGCCGCCGATCAGGCGGGCTTTGACAGCTTCCTGAGGTCAAGAATAGATGAAAACGCCGCAACGGAAATTCGTCGTCGAATTCAAGTCGGGCCGACGGCAGCCGAAGGCGCGGACGAACTCCATCTGGGGCGACACGGATTTCAAGGCTCTGGCCCGCGAAGTGCAGGACCAGTCGTCGCATCCGTTCCATGCAGTCGAAGCCCCGACCGAAACTCCCGACACGCGACCCGATCCGCTGAACAACCTCCCCGCCGGCGAAAACCTGATCGATGCGAAGGCCACGGAACCGCCGACGTCGGAAACGGCACAACAAGAAACCGCGACCCCGGTTGCCCTAGCACCCGCGTCAGAGAGCCCGCCGGCGGCGCCTGCAGCCGTGTCGGAGAACGCCCCTCGAAAATATTCCAAACGCAAGCCGGCCGCCACGATCTTATCTACCGCGATCGGCAGCGCGAATCCGAGCCTGCAATTCGAAACTGAAAACGATCTGATCCCCGAACGGGAAATCGCCATTCTCGAAGCGGAAAACAAGCGGCTCAAGCGGTTGCGGGCCGAACAGCTCAATGCCGAGAACTTTCAGCTCAGGACGATGCTCGCACGCTTCGAGAGGTAAGCGCCGGTCAAGCCGGAACGGGTCAGCTCTCCAGCCACCGGGCGACAAGTTTGGCTGCCGCCCGCTTGCGGCCAACCCGGATGTCGGCTGCGCCGATATCGAAATCCAGCCCGTTTTTCTCACGCAGCTGTCTCAGCCAGGCGGGGAAAGCATGAAGGTTTCCGCGCCCAAGAAGGGGAAACCCGAGCTCGTTCCTGTAGCTCTTCTTTTCGTCTTCCGAGAATTCCCCGCGCCCGGCGATGCGCGCACTCAATTCCCACTCCCAATCCGGATTTGGCCGGATATGCAATCGTACGGCATTCCGGGCGATCAGAGGATGGTCTTCGGTGCCGCGCAGCGGGACCGCAATATGGATTTCCCAGTCCTCCTCTTCGCCAAATGGCAACTTCAGCCTTTGCGCCAGGTCGACGGATTCGGTGGCGTTGCGGCGCGCAAGCTCGATCTTCTTGAGCCGTTGTGCGAGCATGAGGAAACGCTCTTCGTCGGGCCCAACATCGGGCAGGACCGCCTCGACATAACGGTGCAATATCGCCTGCTGCTCGGCGCGCCGCATGAGATCGTATTTGCCCTCCAGCATATCGGCAAGGAGATCGGCACGGGTCGCCTTGTTGAGCAGGCAGATGAACACCATACCCCAAAAGCGCAGATCGGTGACGCTGTAGAGATCTTCGCCATAGCGCCTGTCGTGGCGATAGCCGAGATGCCGGAAAACCTCGAGGATGCGCACCGCCTCGTCCGTGAAGGGAGCAAACTTCGCCTTCTTCTCGCGCTGGGCGGGCATCGTCGTATAAGCGCCGACCTGCGTGATGAGCTTGAGGCGCGCCTTCAGCGCCTTGGCCGAAACCGTCTCGCCGCTCGGCAGGGCACCGGTATCGTCGAACCCGAACACGAACAGCAGCTTATGCCGCCGCGACATCTGAATGATGCCGCCAAGATCGAGAAACGGCAGCATGCGCCCGTAAGCCTCGAGCAGCAGCGGCATCTCCTTGTCGCCGACCGAAGGGACCGCGGCGGCGACGCGCATGAAATGGAAATAGAAATCGATTTGCTCATTCGGATCGAGCAATCCGGAAACCTTGGCCGCCAAAGGGCCGATCCGATGATGATTAGCCGGCCAGAATTTCCCCTGCCGCCGCTCGGCGAAAGCTTGGTTTTCGTCGGCGATGAATGTGCGCAACAGATTGGCGTCGGGGTTTGTCATGGTGTGGGCTTCATCATACAAGTGCACCTAAGGCAAGCGCATATCAATCGTCGACAAGACGGTCATGACCGATCGTGCGAACAGCTTCGAGATGTCCAAAGGGACCCCGACCACCTTCCTTCGGATCGATATAGCGTTCCAACGTAAAGGATCCCATCTGGGACAAAACACCCAGATATTCGATGAAGCCGCCGATTGAAAAATCCTTGGCCGTGCCATCGCCGCCGAGGCGGAAATGCGGGACCATGGTGTAGACCTGATCAGCCGTAATCGGACCGAGCCGACGGCGCACAGAATCGAAAACAGGCTTGCCGGTTATAGCATCCACCCAGCCACGGAGATCGAAAACACTGGCGTCCACGGCGGCAGCTACCGCCATATCATCATCGAAGGGAGGGACGCCCTCGACAACCTTGGTAGTGATGTCGGTGGTGGCGACGGTGCCAAGATTCACGTTGAGCGTGATCACCTTAAATTTAGGGTGCCAGATGCTGACTTCGCCGAATGCATCACGCATGAAGGGCACCATTCTTATGGCATCGAATTCCGGGTCGCCGGCAAACAACGTATTCAAAACAGGCATGATCGGCTCGGGATCGCAAATCCAGAAGAGGCCATCGCGCCACTGCCCACGACCATGCTCAATCCAGAAATCAACCATGGCGTCTGGCAACCTCCCACGATAGCCCTCAGCCTGCGAAGCAGAAACCGTTGTACCATCTTTGAGCGGCCCGAACTCATCCAGGACTTCCTGCAGGGGGCGCCGAGGTGTAACAGACATATTGGCTCCAGATGCTCATCAGTCGCTCGACAGCGATCAACGCCCGACTTTGTCACCGCCACCCTTGAATGGCCTTGCCGAAAGCTCTTTCGGGATGTCGTATTGGTGCCAGCCCTCATCGTCCAAGATGTAGTAACGAAGCCCGTAATCAAACACATAGAGCTTCTCGTTCTGGACGAAGATTGCGCTCGGCTGCAGGACGAAAGGGGCGGAGCGCATCTTCACCTTAAGCAAGAGTTTGCAGCGTTCTCCTCAATGACTCGTAGTTGATCTCCAGCTCTAGGTAGCCGAGACCCATAGTGATCCGCACATGTTCAGGGAAGAAGGAAATTTCGACGGGAACACGCGATCTGTCGTCGATGGTCCGTATAAAGCTCAGGTTCTTCAGGAGCTCATTCAAAGCTTGGGATGCGATCAGCTCAGCAGCGTAGGGCAGTTCGTATCGACAGGCCAAGGCAAAGCGTTCACTCGGCCGTTTTTCTTTTAGGCGTCGCGTGACTCCCAACACCTTCAAAACGTTCTCGGGCGTCTCGTCCGTCCATTCCTTGTTAAAAACGATTGTGGCTGCCGTAGTGCTGACGAGCTGGACGGCCACCTATTTCCAGAATACGTCAGCGCTCGCCGGCGCGGAAAGGCGCATCGACGCCTATGAGCAGCTGGTGCGCGGCGTGCCTGTTCGAGACGTCTCGGATGCGGATTTCCTGCGCATCCTGCCGGCGCTCGACAATCTCGCGGCCGTCGGCGAATCCGCTCGAGCGCATGGCGCTGAGGCCGGTATCGGTGGCGGCATAGGCAAGCGGGGCTGACGTAACCGGACCCATCGGCGCTTCCGAGAGCCTGACGACAGGGATTCGTTCATTGCCATTCGGCGAAGTGGCATTGTAAAAACTACCGGCAGTTGGGCCATCGGATGGCCGAGCGCATGCGCTAAGAACTGCGACAAGGACCAACGGCGCCAGCTTTCGCATCAGGTATCCTTTTGGCAATGTTGAGAGAATCGGAGAGTATCAGCGACAGACGACCGAGCAATACCAGTTGTGCGCGAAAAATCAAATGTGACAGCTTAGAGGCAGTCGAGTGTGACTATTTAGCAACCACAGGCGTGGGTGGAACCAAATCCTGCATCTGCGTATTCGTTCAGAACCACCTTCACAGCGGATGAGCAAATGGCCTTGCACATCAAACGAATTTACGAGCCGAAAGAAGACAGGGACGGCAGGCGTATTCTGGTCGACAGGCTGTGGCCGCGCGGCTTGAAAAAGCAGGAGGCGGCAGTCGACGTCTGGCTGAAGGACATCGCGCCGAGCCCGGCGCTGCGCCGATGGTTCGGCCATGATCCCGCCAAATGGAGCGAATTTCAGCGCCGCTACAGGGACGAGCTCAAAGAGAATTCATCAGCCGTCGAGGAACTCAAACGCTGGATCGGGCAATCGGACGCCACGCTTCTCTATGCGGCAAAAGACCAGGCCCACAATCATGCGATCGTGCTTCAGCATTTCATCGCCAGGGACTGAAGCGGCCCGGCAATCATTCGCGCTTCGAAAATTTCCGGGAACCTTTTCGGTCGATCTGCATCCAATGCTCGCTTCCATCCGACATAAGGAGACAGATCATGTTGAAACGAATTCTCGGCGCAACCTTCATCGCAGCGTCGCTCGGCACCGCCTCGATCGCCGCCGATGCCAAGCCGACCGACCCTCAGATCGCCCACATCGCCTATACGGCGGGGCAGATCGATGTCACCGCCGCGGAACAGGCGCTGAAGAAGAGCAAAAATCCTGAAGTCGTCGAATTCGCCAGGACCATGGAGCGCGACCACAAGGCCGTCAACGATCAGGCGCTCGCCCTCGTCAAGAAGCTGAAAGTGACGCCGGAGGACAATGCGATCAGCCAGTCGCTCTCGACCCAGGCGAGCAAGGAACTGAAGACGCTTGACGGCCTCGACGGCGCCGCCTTCGACAAGGCCTACGTCGAAAACGAGGTCGCCTATCACAAGTCGGTCAACGAGGCGCTCGCCAAGGTGCTGATCCCTTCGGCGCAGAACGAAGAGCTCAAATCGCTGCTGGAAACAGGCCTGACCCTGTTCAAGCAACACCAGACGCATGCCGAACATCTCGCTTCGATGATCAAGTAGGCCGGCGATGGGCCGGCTCCTGAAAACGCTGCTGTTTGCGCTGCTTTGGGCAAGCAGCGGAGTTGCCTCAGCGGCGGACTATCAGCTCACTATCGCTGGCATGAAGTTCGGCCCAGCGCCTGCCGAACTGCATGTCGGCGATGTGATCGTCTGGCGAAACGATGATATATTCCGGCACACGGCGACGGCGCGCGACAAGAGCTTCGATGTCGACCTGCCGCCGAAATCGGAAGCGCGGATGACGGTCGGCAGGGTGGGAACGGTCGATTTCTATTGCCGTTTTCATCGCGCCATGACCGGCAAACTGGACGTCCGGCCGTGAGGCCGGGCTCCGATGCAAAGCAATGCGGAGATTTGCATGACAGCCATTGCGGTTCCGGTCGCGCCACACCGGCAGCACGTATCGACGTTATCAGATGCCGAGCTCGTACCCCTTGCAAGACAGGGTGACGAGCCCGCCATCCGCGCCATCGTCCAGCGTCACAATCAGCGCCTGTTCCGCACCGCGCGCGCCGTCATCCGCAGCGATTGGGAAGCCGAAGACGTCGTACAGGCCGCCTATGTCAAGGCCTTCACCAATCTGGCGACATTCCGCGGCGAGGCCGAGCTTTCGACATGGCTGACCCGGATTGCGCTCAACGAGGCGCTGGGCCGCGTGCGCGCACGAAAGAACACCACCGGGCTTGAGGAAATCGACATGCAGACGACATCGCGGGGCGGCGAAGTCCTCCAGTTCCCCTCCTCGCTCTCCGCGACCGACCCGGAAACAGAGTTGTCGCGGAGCCAGGCGCGCCACCTCCTCGAACAGGCCGTCGACGACCTTCCGGACGAATTTCGCGCCGTCTTCGTGCTGCGCGAGGTCGAGGGCATGAGCACGGAGGAGGCCGCATCCTATCTCGGCATCAAACCCGAAACCGCCAAGACCCGGCTGCACCGGGCGCGGAAGATGATGCGCCAGTCGATCGAAAAACAGCTCTCCGGCGCATTCTCGGCCCTCTTCCCCTTCGACGGCGCCCGCTGCGCCTCCATGGGGGACCGCGTCATCGCAGCCCTTCGCCAGACGCCGTGATATCTCGCGATACGGGACATCTCAGCGCGAGGCAGGCAGGCCGTATATCTTCTCGAGATCGTCAAGCATCAGATTTGCCGCGATGATGCTGCCGGCCGTATTCCAGACGGCGTCGCTGACGGCCTCGACGGAGAGGTTCTTCCATGCATGAGGCAAGCGGCGGAACCGGCGACGATCCCGCCGGCTGCTATCAACCTTCGACGATCAACTGGCTCAGTTCGCCGTTCAACCGGTCAAGCTCGTCCAGCACCTTACGGATTCGGGCGCGCGCCTGAAGCATTTGCTCAATTTCTGTAGCGCCGGACGGCTCGCCTGCGGCCTGCGACACGGAAGCGCCAATTGCGGTGTCGGAAACTGAATTTGGAAAGGGGATGATTTCAGCAATTCGCATTTCAATATTTCGTATTCTGGAGGACAGGAAACGTTCATGTCTCCGGGTCCGATCACTCATGGGCTGCGGCGTGCTTCATCGCCGGTCAACCGGAACACTTCGCCATTCATTTCAATGAGTTGCGTATTGTTCGTCTGCTAGTAAACGCCGGATCAGCCTTAACAAAACCCTACTTTCGAGCGCCTCGCAGCTCACTTTGCGGCTTTGCTGCGCCAAGTGGACAGACCTGCGACAATCGGATAGCGCAACCGAAGACGACAGGACTTCGGCTTCCCATCATTTACTAAGGGCCGAGGCACCGGCGGCGCGCTCCGTTTCAAGCGGCACGCCGCTCGATGGCGTTCCTGATGACGGAATTCGCCCGCGAACCCACATCTCGCCCGGATGGGAGCCGCCGGCAGGAGAGCGCTGCCTGAGCGCGATGATATCCGCTTTCGGCACCGCCCGGCTGTAAAGGAACCCTTGCGCCGAGCCGCATCCGTTCGCGGCAAGAAAGGCTGCCTGCTCGGCCGTTTCCACGCCTTCCGCAACGACATTCTGCCCAAGACAGCGCGCGATGGAGAGGATCGCTTTGACGAGTTCCTCGTTGCGCCTGTCGGCGCTGTTGATGAACGACCGGTCGATCTTCAGCGTGTCGATCGGAAAGCGCGCGAGGTAATTCAGCGCGGAATAGCCGGTGCCGAAATCGTCGATGGCGATCGAAAATCCCATGCTGCGAAGTTCGGAGAGCGTCTGCAGCGTCTCGTCCTTCTGATCGAGCAGAAGGCTTTCGGTGATTTCGATTTCGATCCATTCCGCCCGGCAACCGGTCTCGCCGAGAATATCGGCGATCGACTTTACCAGTCCGGCGGATTGGAATTGCTTGGCCGAAAGATTGACCGCCACCTTATGCGGCGCCTGGCTTTCGGCGTTCAATTCGACCGCGGTCTGGCAGGCCTCGCGCAGCACCCATCGCCCGAGCTCGACGATCAGCCCGGTATCTTCCGCGACCGGAATGAAGCGGTCGGGCGGGATCATGCCCATCTCGGCGTGACGCCATCTCAGCAAGGCTTCCGAACCGACCATCGCGCCGCTGTCCAGAAGCACTTTCGGCTGGTAATGCAGTTCCAGTTCCTCGCGCTCGATCGCGCGGCGCAATTCCGATTCCAGCCGCATGCGCTCCTCGGCGTTCGCCGTCAGATCCTTGGAATAAAAGCGAAAATTGTTTCGCCCGGAGCGCTTGGCGAGATACATCGCCGAATCGGCGTATTTCACCAGATCATTGGCGTCGGCGCTGTCGCCGGGATAGAGCGCGATGCCGACGCTGCAGGAAATGAAGACCTCCTTGCCATCCAGCAGGAAGCCGTCCTTGAACTTCTCGAGAATGCCGCTGGCGATCCGGCCGAGATCGTCGCCTTGCCTGAGATCCGGCAGCAGGATGGCGAACTCGTCGCCGCCAAGGCGCGCGACGGTGTCGTAATCGCGCACGCTCGCATTGAGGCGCGCGGCCGCCTGGCAGAGCAACTGGTCACCGACGGGATGCCCCATCGTATCGTTGACCACCTTGAAGTGGTCGATGTCGATCAGCATCACGCCGGCCCGCTGGCCCCGCGATCCGGCCGAGGTGATCATCTGCCGCAGCCGATCGTTGAACAGCGACCGGTTCGGCAGCGAGGTCAAGGGATCGTAAAAGGCCATCTGGTGGATCTTCTGGCGCGAGGCATTCAGCTCGGTCACATCACGCGCCACGCCGAGAACCCCGACGACTTCTCCCGCGGCATCCATGACCGGCACCTTGCGGGTTTCAAGAAGAATGGATTGACCATTGTCCTGCGAAACGACCCATTCCTCATCGCTGAGGATGCACTCGCCGGCCTTGATCGCAGCTTTGTCCGATTCCCGAAAAAAACGAGCCCTTTCGATGTCGAACAGATCGAAATCCGTCTTTCCGACAACGTTTGCTTCCGCCAGCCCGGTCAGCCGCTCGAAGGTGTGGTTGCACAAGAGATAGACGCCATCAATGTCCTTGACCCAGATCATGTCTGGCATGGTCTGGAGCACGCTCAGCAATTGCGTCCGCACGGAGTTGATGGCGTCTTCCGCCTGTTTTCGCTCGGTAATGTCACGCGAGAATGCCAGGAGCGTGGTGGCGGCGGTGGGATCTGCACTCGGTCGCTTGGCCACGGACAGCTCGAACCACCGCGTTTCGCCATTCGGCAGGGAGATGCGGATGCATCGGCCGTAGGCAACGCCCTCCCGGCCGGCCGTGTGAAGGGCCTCCATCGCGATGGCCGCCTGCTCGGGCACAAGAATCTCGTTGACCGTCTTGCCGAGCAGCATCTCCTTCTGCTGGGCCAGCAGGTCCGGATTTCTCGTCCAGACTTGGAGATAGCGGCCGTCCTCATCTGCCTCGAACAGAACATCCGGGATGGCGGTGAGGATGCCTTCCGCGAATTCGAGCGCCTTCTTGAGCTCCCGCTCCGCCTGCTTGTGCTCGGTGATGTCGATGACGGCGCCGATCAGGCCGGCCGGAACGTCGTTTTCGCCTGACAGCACCGCCTTGTTGCAGACCACATCACGCACCGCACCGCTCGCGGTGAGCATCTTTCTTTCGGAGTGCTGGGCTCCACCTCTTTCGAGGAGCGCCTCGTTCTCGACGGAATAGAGTTCGGCCAGATGCTTCGCATTGAGATCGAAATCCGTTTTCCCGATGATCTCTTCGCGTCCGTGGCCGCAAAAGTCTTCGAAAGCCTTGTTGCAGCCGATATAACGGCCATGCGGATTCTTGTAGAAAAGCGGAAGGGGAAATGGCCCCAGCAATGCGTCGAGAAGCGCTTCCCGGTCGATCGCGGCGTCCTGATGCTGCGCTCCTTTTGCCTCGCCGTCGTAGACTTCCGTAAAACGGGCAGGCGGCCGAGGCTGTTGGGACGACGACTTCGTCATGCGTTTACTCACCATGAGTAACAACCGGATATCTCATCCACCCGGCTGGTGTTCTTCCAAGAAAGCCGCCCAAGTCATTTGGGGGGCGCGGGTCCGCTGCAATCGAGCACGTCGCTCGGTTTCGAACACTGCGGTCAGAAAATTAAGAGATCGCTCATTCTCCGGCGACATTGCAATTTTCGGCGCGCGATACGGATCGTCCGCGCGCAATATGGATAGTTTTATCGGCAGAAACCCGCCGGCCTGTTCCTTCATATTCGTGGCGGGAAACATTTCAGGGGTTCAGCAGGACGGATTGGAGGCGAAGCCGGCGAAAACGATTCCGGAACGGAGCCGCTTTATCCGAAATCCGAAGCCCTTAGCCAAAACGCGACGCATTCATATCAGTTTTCCTGCAAGGAGCTGGTTTCATTGCCTTTTCTCCAAAAGCATTTACGCTTCTGAAACCAGACCTTCCGCAGCTTATTGCTCGAACGAGGTGCTGCTTGAACTTCTCCGCCATGAAGACGGATTGCAGGACGAGCCAATCCGTGCCGCTCATCAAGGAAGACGGCGCAGGTCAGAGGGGGAAGGAAAATGGCAGATAATCGGGGCTCCGCATGACGGCAGCTTTTCACGGCGCAGCTCGGTTGGCGTGGTGGCGCCGGCCCTAAAAAACCGGAACATTCCCGTCGTTTGAAATTTCTCGAGGCGCAGAATTGCGCCGGCATTCGCTCGCGGCAAGCCCTGAGCGAGCGCGCGCTGCCGCGGTCCCAAGAGCTCCCGCGGCAGCGCTGCGGTCGGCGGCGATCGTAGGGTTGCAGCGAGATCGACGGCAGATTCATATTCCCGGCGTGCCAGTGCCCGGCGCGCGGACCAGGGCCATGACGGCCGATTTTCAGGAAAATCATCGTGACGCAACTCTCCGGCGCGAACGCGTTTGGCGCGAAGCCTGCGCGTTGGAAGCAGCAGGGATTTCAAGACGGGCTCACCGGCGCTCGGGCCGAGGCAGCTCAGCCCACTTATGTTTTCCTGATGGAGCGTGAATGGTGATAGGATCGGACATCGAAAAAGCGGCGCCATCGGGCGAATCCCGTTCATCCGTGGCGAGATATATTCGCTCCATCGGGCGGCATTACGTCGCCGCCGTCGTCGTCATGACGGTTCTGATCGGCGCGACCTTCCTGACGGTCAAGGTCGCCCTCGATCGCCATACGCTGCAACAGGACATCAGCTATCTCACCGGGCGCCAGTTCATCCGCTTCCAGCAGCTTGCCAACCAGACGCGGGCGGTCATGCGGGCCTCGACCGATCCGAACATGCCGGAATATATCATCCGGCCAATGGTCGAGGACGTTCAAAAGGCGATCGACGAGATTCGCGCCATGAGCGTCGAGCTGAACGACCTGAACGACGAGGTCGAAGCGAACTTTCTCCAACGGCTCAACGGGCCGGACCCGGCCGCCGAGAAATTGCGCCTCGAACTCGACGGACGGCTGGAAGATTTTCTTCATAGGGCCGAACGCGTCGTCGCCGCGAAATTGCAGGAGCGACGGGAGCGTTACAGTTTCTGGGGCCCGATCGATTTCGCCGTTTCTTCCGACAGCGTGCTGATGCGTCAGTTCAGCGCCCTGATCGACAGTGCGCACGACCGGAGCGATGTGAGCATCGACCATACCCGCCTCATCAGCGCCGTGCTCCTCAGCCTCACCGCGGCCACGCTCATCCTGGCAACGATCATCCTCTTCATACCGCTCCTCGTAAAGCTGCGCACCGAGCACCGCCGGACGCTCGATTTCGAGATCAAGCTCACCCATCTCGCGCATACGGACACGCTGACAGGCCTCGGCAACCGGTCCTCGTTCAACGAGGCATTGAACGGGCTGTTTTCTTCCCTCGAGCGAACGGGCGCAGGCTTTTCGATGCTGCTGGTCGATCTCGATTTCTTCAAGGCAACCAACGACAGTTTCGGTCATCCGGCGGGCGACGCCGTACTGAGCCACGTCGCAACCGCGCTGCAGAAGACCTTCCGCGCCGGCGACGTCGTCGCCCGGCTCGGCGGCGACGAGTTCGCCGCTCTCCTTCCCGGCATTTCCGATGCCGCGACGCTGGAAGGAATTGCCGCACGCGCCGTTGCCGCCATTGCGGCGGAATGTCATTTCGAAGGGCGGCTGCTGCCGGTTTCGGCGAGTATCGGCGGCGCCGTCGTGCCCGGCCACGCCTCCGACGAGACGACCCTCATGCGCATTGCCGATGTGGCGCTTTACGCCGCCAAGGCCAAGCGCAACACGGCCGTCATCTTCGACGAAACATCCTTCGCCCAGCGCCTGGAACAGAACCGGCTTGCCGCAGCGCTGGCCTTCGCCGCCGACCGCGACGAGTTCGTCGTCTACTACCAGCAAAAGGTCGACCTGCAGACGGGCGGGCATCTCGGCTTCGAGGCACTGGTGCGCTGGCGCCACCCGCAGCTCGGCATTCTGCCGCCCGGCCGCTTCCTGCCGCTGATGGAGGGCCACCTCATCCAAAGCATGACGCGCTGCATCGTCAATACGGTGGCGCGCGATCTCAAAGCATGGAAGGCGGCGGGGCTCATCGCTGGATCGGTCGCCATCAATCTGCCGGAAGCCCTGCTCGTCAGCCATGACGGCTATGATTTCATAGCTGCGGCGGTCAAGGCGAACCGGCTCGACTGGCGCGATTTCGCCATCGAAGTCACGGAAGATGTCTTTCTAAATCGCGGCGCCAATCAGATCGCCGAAACCATCTCCCGGTTCCGCCAACACGGGGTCTCGGTCTCACTCGACGATTTCGGCACCGGCTTTGCCTCGCTCGTGCATTTGCGCGACTTCCCCTTCGACGAACTCAAGATCGACCGCAGTTTCGTTGCCGAGATCGGCAAGGATGTTCGCTCGGAGCAGATCATCAGGGCGATCATCGATCTCGCCCGCAACCTCGGCAAACGCTGTGTTGCGGAAGGCATCGAAGACGAGGTGCAGCGCGCCTTCCTTCTGAACGCCGGCTGCGAGACCGGTCAAGGTTATCTCTATGCCAAGCCGGAACCGGCTTCTGCGGCGACCGAACGATTGCTGCGCCGTCCGGCCCCGCGAAAAATATCCGCGCGGTCACGAAAATTGCGAGCTGAAACCGTCCTGTGAGCGGCGCACGGGAGCGATGCGGCAGGATCATCAATGAAAAGGGGCAAGGAATGAAACTGGGAATCAAACGGGCATGGCTTGCCGCGGCTCTGGCGGCCGCTGCTCCTGCAACGCAGGCCTTTGCGGAACAAGGCCTGACGGTGGATGTCGTGCATTACTGGATCTCGAAAAGCGAGTCTGCCGCGCTCGACGTTTACCGCAAGGCCTGGACGGCAGCCGGCAACAAATGGGTGGATATGCCGGCAGAAAACAAGGTTGCCGTCCAGCGCGTGGTGAGCGACCGCATCGCCAACGGATACGCGCCGGCGGTCATGCAGTGGAATGCGAACGAGGGATCGCGCGAACTGCCGGAAATGGGCATCGTGCAGGATATCGACGATATCGCCGAGGCGGACCATTGGCGGGACGTCATTCCGGCGACGGTTCTCGACCGTATCTCCTACAAGGGAAAGGTTTACTTCGCCCCGACCAACATCCACGCCGAAAACTGGCTCTGGACAAGCAAGGCGGCATTTGCCGAAGCGGGCGTGAAGGTGCCGCAGTCCTGGGAGGAGATCTTCCAGGCGGCTGAAAAGATCAAGGTGACGGGACGCGTGCCGATCGCGCTCGGCGGCAAGCGATGGGAGGTCTCTCTCATCTTCAACGACATCGTCTATCACAAGTTCGGCCCGGAAGGTTACGCCCGTCTCATGAGCGGCGATGCCGAACTCGTGCGGGATCCGCGCATGATCGAAGCGCTCGATCTGCTGCTGCATCTCTCCGATTACGTGGAGCCGTTCGAGCAGCGAAAGGAAAAGACTTGGGCCGATGCCACTGCGGCAGTCGGCAAGGGTCAGGCCGGCATGCAGTTCATGGGCGACTGGGCCAAGGGCGAGCTTGTGGCGAGCGGCTACGGCGTCGACAAGGATTTCGATTGCAGCCTCGTTCCCGGCACGTCGATCGCCTATTTCATGGTGATCGACGCCTTCGCCTTCCCGCTCACCAATCGCGACGGCACCACTGAGGGGCAGGAAGCCTTCGCCCGCATGGTGCTCGATCGCGACAATCAGGTCGCGTTCAGCCGGATAAAGGGATCGCTGCCCGTGCGCACCGACGTCGACCCGTCCGGGCTTGATCATTGCGGCAAGCTCGGACTGGAGATGATCAAGGCCAGGAAGGGTGAAGTCAGCGCCCAATCCCAGGCCATGCCGACCCAGATGTCCGAAGGTTGGATTGCCGTGGTGGGAGATTTTTTCAACAACAGGAACATGTCTTCGCAAGAGGTTCAAAAACGCTTGTATGATCTCCTGATGCAGCGCTGAACGAGGCTCGGTCCACTCGCGCCGCCGGCGCAGCGAATATCCATAATTCGCAAACCTGTCCAATAAGCGCAGCAAACACTGCGTCGGCGACTCATCTTCCGTCAGGAACCGGGAAATTAACAAACCCTCAAGTCTTCTCGATACATCTTGCTTTTGCTATTTTTTGTCTTGCGTCACGGTGTTTTTTGAAGTCGGCCCTTTCATCACTCGATCGAATTGTGAGCGCCCTTCGCAGTCTCGGAAGGGACAGGGGCGGCAACGTCGCGATCGTCGTCGCCCTCAGCCTCGTGCCGATGCTCATCGCCGTCGGCGCGAGCTTCGACTATATTCGCAGCTACAATGTCCGGCAGAGGATGCAGAGCGACCTCGACGCGGCCCTGATCGCCGCGGTCAAGCAGATCAACAACACCGAGGACACCGACGCTCTCAAGGAAAAGGTTGCCGACTGGTTCCATGCGCAGGTGGACAACAGCTACACGCTTGGCGAAATCGACATCGATACGTCAAACCACAACATCACGGCGACGGCGAGCGGCACCGTTCCGACGACGTTCATGAAGATCGCCAATATCGAGACCGTCCCCGTCAGCGTGGCAAGCGCCGTCAAGGGACCGGCCACGTCCTATCTCAATGTCTATATCGTCATCGACACATCACCTTCGATGCTGCTGGCGGCAACGACGTCAGGCCAGTCGGCCATGTATGCCGGCATCAAATGCCAGTTCGCCTGCCACACGGGCGATTCACACACCATCGGCAAGACGACATACGCCACCAATTACGACTACAGCAAGGAAAAGAAGATAAAACTGCGCGCCGACGTCGCCGGGGACGCCGTCCGCGAAGTGCTCGACATGATCGACGAATCCGACGAGAATCATGAACGGATCAAGGTCGGATTATACAGTCTGGGCGATACGCTTACGGAAGTTCTGACCCCGACGCTGAGCACGGACGAGGCGCGCAACCGCCTCGCGGACGCGAATTACGGCCTTACGAGCGCAACCTCGAAGGCGGCCACCTATTTCGACGTATCGCTTTCGACGCTCAAGCAGAAAGTCGGCGCCGGAGGGGATGGCACCTCCTCGGGCGCGCCGCTCAAGCTGGTTCTGCTGCTGACGGACGGTGTCCAGTCGCAGCGCGAATGGGTGACCGACAAGGTAACGAAGGATAGGAAATATGGGGCCTACTGGAACAAGGTGGCGCCTCTCAATCCCGACTGGTGCGGCTATCTGAAGAACCAATCCAACACGATGGCGGTGCTCTACACCGAATATCTGCCGATCACCACGGACTGGGGCTATAACGCAACCGTCGGCTCGACCATGGCAAGCGCCAACTGGAAGAGCACCTGGGGCGGCACCATGGACAGCGACGTTTCGAGCAGCATTACCAGACGGGATTACATCCCCTACGCGCTTGGCGACTGCGCGTCGTCGAAGAGCCTGTTCATATCAGCATCGTCGTCGACGGAGATCACGGAAGGCCTGTCGACGCTCTTTACCCAATATCTCTCCGCAGTCCGGCTGACTCAATGACCGCAAGAAAACGCTTTGCATCGTTTCGCCGCCTGCTCGGCGATCGCAAGGGGGTGGCCGCGATCGAATTTGCGATCCTGGCCCTGCCGCTCTTCATCATGATCTTCGGCATTATCGAAGTGTCGCTGATGTTCTTCGTCAACTCCTCGCTGGACGCTTCGGTTCACAAGATCTCACGGATGATCCGCACCGGCGAGGTCGCGTCCTCGAAGATCACACTGGCTACATTCAAGAGCAAAATTTGCGACGACATGCTGCTATCCTTCAGCTGCTCCAGCGGTCTCGTCGTCAAGGTCAGCGTGCTTTCCGACCTCTCCTCCGCCACCAGCACCGATCCGATCGACAACAACGGCAAACTCGCCGTCACCCAGACTTATGATATCGGCAAGGGCAGCGACTACATTCTGGTGCAGGCGTTCCTGCCCTGGGAAGCCTCCGTCAATTTCTTCAGCCTGTCGAGCGCCAAGCTTTCGGACGGCAGCTATCTCCTCGGGTCCTCCGCCCTGTTCCGCAATGAGCCCTTCTGACATGATCATGAAACGGAGCCTCGCCCTCCTCAGCCTCGCCCGACCCGCCATCCGTCGACTTGCGCGAGACCGCGCGGCCGCTTCCGGCGTGGAATTCGCCCTGCTGCTGCCGATCCTGATCGTGCTGCTGTTCGGCACGGTCGATCTCGGTCATGCCCTCACAGTCAGCCGCAAGATAGACGAGA
This sequence comes from Rhizobium sp. BR 249, assembly GCF_047445895.1. Taxonomy (NCBI): domain Bacteria; kingdom Pseudomonadati; phylum Pseudomonadota; class Alphaproteobacteria; order Hyphomicrobiales; family Rhizobiaceae; genus Rhizobium; species Rhizobium sp. BR 249. Next base: position 43,830 of record NZ_JARWKX010000020.1, read on the forward strand.
TCGCCTCCAGCACAGGCGACATGATCGCGCAGCAAAGCACCTGGACGAGCACCGACGTCGCCAAGGTTCTTTCCGGCGCGAGCTTCATCCTGCAGCCTTATGACACCACCGGACTGAAGATCACGCTGACAGTCAATGATGTCGACAACAGCGGCAAGGCGACCGTCAAGTGGTCCGCCGCGTTCAACACGTCGTCACTCGCTTCCGGCACGGCGAGCGCGATCGACATACCGAAAAAGATCCAGGAGACGGGCGTGCAGGTCGTGCTGACCCGGGTGGAATACACGTTGACGACACCGGTCTCGGCATTCTTTTCGAACTTTACCGGGCAGAACGGCTACAGCTTCGATCACCACTTCTTCAATCGTCCACGCGTGAGCGACACGATAAAATATAACTAAAGCACATCGCGTCAAACGTGATTCATGCGATGCGCTTTAGCTCTTTGTTTTGACGCATGTCGTTATCCCGGAACCGCTGCACACTTCCGGGCGACATGCGGTAGCCGCAGGCTCCTTCGCGATTGCATCAATCAATCCAACGACATTCAGTCCGTTGTCGCCGGGCCGGCAATGGTGCATTGCTTCGGCCGATCGGCTTTCCCGGGAGAATCGCAATGAACGATCGTGGATACCAAGAGCAGGAAGCGACGGCGGGAAGGGTCTTCGGCGGCATGCGGCGGCTGCATGCTGTCGCCCTGGTCGCGATGGTGTGCGCGCACGCGCCTGCCGGGGCGGCGGCGGCCGATCTTCAATGGACGCAAGATCCAGGCAGCCACTGCAAATTCGTGGCACCCGCCTCCCTCACCAGCGGCCCCACCTTCTGGATCGGTGCCTGCGTCGAGGGAAAGGCGTCGGGAGAAGGAATGCTGCGCCGCCGTGACGGCGACAAGGCCGGGGCCGCCTTCTTCGGCCGGATGAAGGACGGCATTCCGGAGATCGGCGTCGTCGATCTGACCGACGGATACAGAGCCGGCAACTTCAGCGACGGCGACATCGGCGGGCAGACCGAGTCAGACCCGCAAAACAGGATCGACGCCTTCCGTATCGCGGCCGAAGCGGCGCGGCTCATCAGCGCCAAATATGCCGCCGAGAAAAATGCGGGATCGGCCCGCCACTATGAAGAGCTTGCCAAGACATTGGAACAGCAGACCGATTGAGTGCTGTTCCCGCCGGCTCACCCGGCGAGCTTGACGATGCCGTAAGGATTGAACTTGAACTCGTCCACTTCATAGGTGGAATCGAAGGAGAGGCTTGCGCCGCGCGCTTTCAGCGTCGGATCGAGGCCGTGCTTGGCGATTTCCTCGGCAACCGCATCGATGATGGCGACGACCTGTCTTTCGCTGCCGGCCGTTTCCGGCACATAAACCTCCGGCAGCCCCACGAGATGGAAGCCGACGCTTTCCAGATAACCGCGCGCCGAGAGCGGCCGCTTCGCGAAAGCCAGGCGGCCGATGCGCTGCGCCGCGAGCGTGTCGCCGGCCTTCTGCGCTTCGGCTCCCTGCCGGATCAGCTCTCTCCATCGATCGAGCCCGTGTGCGATGCCGGCGCTTTCGCCCTTCACCGCGACTGCTCCCGCGCCGATCATCCGTTCGACCAAGCGGAGCGCCACCATCGAAACCTTCACCGTGTCGGCCTGCGCCATGCTCGGCCCGAGGACATAGAGAACGGATTGATGATCGGCGACGGCCTGCTCGTCCGCCGCATCCCACGCATCGGGCTCGACCCGGTCCCAGCAGACGTCGAACGACCGGCTCATCCGGTCATCGGGCTCGGCCTGGGAATAATCCTCGTCGATGCTGAATCCGGCAGCGAAATCGCCGATTGCCTTTGATGCTGCTTCGGATAAGGCGCTCAGGTCGCGTTCCTTCCCGAGGAAACAGAGGACATGCCGGGGCGTCACCGATGACGCCTCGGCCTGCGCCGCCGCTTCTTCGCCGGATTCTTTGGCCGATGCCGCTTTCCAGCCGATCAGCGCCCAGATGGATGCAAGGAGAGCGCGACGCATGAGCTTCATGATGCCTTCCGTTCGGTCGAATGTTCTTGGCTCAGCTTGTAACCACATGAAATCCGAAACGAAAGCGGGATCGTCATCAGAGGCTATGCCGTCGCGCGCCCGATTTTTTAAGCCCAGATGTCTCCCGGGGTGAAACCTTCGGTGAAGGGATCGTCATTGTCGAGAACGAGCGTATTCAGGCCGGAGATCCAGCTGGTGCCGGAGAGCGTCGGGACGACGGCGGCTTTGTCGCCGATCCTTGCCTCTTCGACCAGCCTGCCGGTGTAGACGTTGCCGAGGATTCCCTGATGGCGGAAATCCTGGTTGAGCGGCAGCTCGCCCTTCGCACGGAGAACGGCCATCTTCGCGCAGGTGCCGGTGCCGCAGGGGCAACGATCGAGCGCTCCGGTCCAGGTGGCGGGATCATCCCAGGAAAGATCGCCCGTGGCCATCGTCACCGTATTTTTCCAGTCGGCGTTCGGATCGTCCGTCGGCCCCGACAGCTGTGAGATCGTAATGCCGACGCCGGGATAATGCGGATGGGCAACCTGCAACTGTTCGATGGCCGCCTGCCGGATCATCGCGGAAACACGCGCGATCTCCCGCCCATGTGCCGGGATCAGTTCAAGGCCCTTGAACTGCCTGACATCGGCGATGACATAGAACATGCCGCCCCAGCCGACATCGACAGTGACCTTTCCAAGATGCGGCACGTCGATGACGGCATCGAGATGGGCGGCAAATGCCGGTACGTTCTTGAAGGTCACGCTCTTGACCTTGCCGTCCCTGCATTCGGCCTTGATGCGAATGAGCCCGGCGGGCGCCTCGAGAACCAGTTCGGTGACAGGTTCCTTCATCGGAAGCATGCCCATCTCGAGCAGGACCGTGACCACCGAGATGGTGTTGCCGCCCGACATCATCGGATATTCGATCTGCTCCATGATGACATAGCCCGCATCCGCTTCCGGGTGAGACGGCGGCACGATGATGTTGCAGCAATGGGCGGGATAGCCGCGCGGCTCGCGCAGCATCAGCTTGCGCAACTGGTCGTCATTGCTCTCCAGCCATTTCATCTTTTCGTAGACGGAGTTTCCGGGAATGTGCGGAACGCCGCCCGTGATCACGCGCATCGGCGTGCCGGCGTGGGTATCGACCGCGTGAATCGTTCTCTTGAATCCCATTTCTGCTTCCTCCTCTGGTGGGTTGCGAGTTCGTTTTCATGGGAGCAATGCCTGGCCTTCCGCTTTTCTCGTAACGCGCCGGATAGGGCATTGCTTTGTAATATCGTATACGATATCTGAAAATGCAGACCCGTCAACCAGGGAAGGCGGAAAATAGACATACCTGTACATTTTGCCTGTCAGCGTGTCCCCACTTTTGCTAAAGAAGCCTGAGACCGGCCGCTCAGCCAGGAGAGACACAGGAGGAGATACAAAATGTCGGATGAGGTCGTATTCGATCTGGCGGAAGCCGAGAGCCTGGCGATACGCGCTTGCCTCGCGGCAGGCGCCAGCCAAGCCACCACCCGTTCTCTCGTGGACGCCACCTTGTCCGCAGCACTTTACGGACCTCCAACCCTCGGGTTTCCACATTTCGTCGATTACCTCGACAGCTTCCGCGAGGGCCGCATCAACCGCGATCCTGCCCCCACCTGCGAGCGGCCCTATCCCGCCTTCTTCGCCGCGGATGCCGATCGAGGGATCGCGCAGCTCGGTTTCGATCTTGCCTTCGAGGATCTGGTCGAAGCGGTACGCACGCTCGGCGTCGCGGTCTTCACGCAAACGAACAGCTATACGACGGGAGAACTCGGCTATTACGTTCGCCGTCTCGCCGGCGAAGGGATCGTCGGCATCGCCGCGACCAATGCCAATGCCATGGTGGTCGCCAAAGCGGGCGGTCCCGCCGTCTACAGCACGAACCCGATGGCCTTCGGCTTTCCGCTCGGAGAGGGATCGCCGCCGCTCCTCATCGACCAAGCGTCGAGCGCGACCGCCTATGTCAACGTCGTCGCGGCCGCAGCCGAGGGACGCAGCATCCCGGAGGGATGGGCCGTCGACGAAGCGGGACAGGAAACCCAGGATGCCGCAAAGGCGCTTGGCGGAGCCCTGCTTCCCTTCGGCGGGCGCAAGGGCGCCAATGTGGCGCTGATGGTGGAAATGCTGTCGGCCGGCCTGTCCGGCGGCCCCTGGTCATTGGATACGCCGTCCTTCCGATCGGGAAGCACCAGCCCCGCCGTCGGGTTGACCGTCGTCGCGATGATGCCGGGACGCGCTGACCGCGGCCTTGTCGAACGCGCGCGCCGCCAGGCGAACCGCCTGCAAGGCCACGGCGTCTTCGTGCCCGGCGTCAGCGGCATCGACTATCCCCCCACGTCGGAAGGGCTGAAAATGCCCCGCTCCGTGTTTGAGGCCATAGCGAAGATAGCGGGCGTCTGACGCCTAAAGGGATCTTTTCCCGGGCAGATGTTCGAGCAGCGATTGGCACGCGCTCATGATGTGGGCGTAGACCAGTTCTGCTGCCCTGTCCTCATCCCGCTCCCGGCAGGCCTCGACGATTTGCCGGTGTTCGCGGTCCGCCGTCTGCTGGCCGTGCGACAGCGTCAACTGCACCCGGAGATATCGTTCCAGCCGATCGTTGACCGAACGGATCGTGCTGACGAGGAAGGGCCGGCGCGCATCCTCGTAAAGGCGGCTATGGAAACGCCAGTTCAATTCCGACCAGCGGGCGACGTCAGTTTCCCCAGCGAAAGCATCGCAATAGGCGAGCGCCTCCTTGAAGGTCTCCTGCGTCATGTGCGGGATCGAGAGCTTGATGGCATTCGTTTCCAGGATCGCGCGCACCTCGAAAATTTGGGCGATCTCCGGCTCCGAAAGGCTTGTGACGATCGCGCCCTTGTTGCGATGAAACTCCACCAGGCCTTCGGCCTCAAGCCGTTTGAGCGCCTCGCGGACAGGGATCTTGCTGACGTTGAAAAGGCGCGCGACATCGTCCTGGCGGATCGGCTCGCCTTCATCAAGCGAACCGTCCGCGATCGAATCGCGGATGAATTTCAGAATCACATCCGAGGCCGTGGGCGCCTTCCCGAGATCGGTCACCTGTGCGGCGTTGAATGGCATTTCCCAAGCTCCTTGTGTCGGGACAAGATGCTTGGGATATCGTAGACGATCTCTTTCCTCAAGCCGCCCGGCTTCAAGCCACCGCTTGCGCACCGGTGATTTCCACGAGCCGAAACATAAGTCCACGGCACGTCGATGAGGAGGAGCGAAAAATTACGTTGCCGGCACGCCATATTTCTGGCCCAATGCCAGGCACATCGAAAGAGAGGGACCTAAGTGTCCGATGAATTTGAAGCGAAACGAATGCGCGCTGAAAGGACGTCAATGAGACGCTCAGCAACGAGATCGTGTCGCTCGCTCTGCCGTCCGGTCAGTTTCTCGATGAGACGACGCCTGCCGAGCGCTTCGGATGTCGCGCTAGGGCCGCTCAGAGCCGCGGAGTAGATCAGGTGAATGTCAAAAGCATCGGCTTCGTCGGAACCGGCGTCATCACCGAGGCGATGGTTCGCGGGCTTCTCGCCGAGCCCGTCTACGCCGCCGAGATTCACGTCTCGCCGCGAAGCGCGCACATCGCGGAGACGCTAAAGGGCGAATTCGCCGCCGTGAGAATCGCCAAGGACAATCAGGATGTCGTCGATCGCAGCGACATGGTGTTCCTGGCGATACGGCCGCAGGTCGCCGAGGAGGTCGTGCGGGAACTGTCGTTCAGGGCCGCGCAGACGGTCGTCAGCGTCGTCGCGGCAACGGAGCGCCAGGCCCTCCTCGACTGGATCGGCGCCGACGTGCATCTCGTGCAGGCGATCCCCCTGCCCTTCGTCGCAACGCGCCAGGGCGTCACCGCCATTTATCCACCCGACGATACGGTCGCAGCGCTGTTCGACACACTTGGAACGGCCGTCCAATGTCTGTCGAGGAAGGAATACGACCTTCTCGCAGCCGCAAGCGCAATGATGTCCACCTATTTCGGAATCATGGAAACCGTCGGCGTCTGGCTGGAAAAGAGCGGCCTCGAAAGAGCGAAAGCAAATGCCTACATCGCCCCGCTCTTCGCAAGCCTGGCGCAGAAGGCAAGCGGCCCCGGCGCCGAGCCGTTCAGCACGCTGAGCCGCGAATTCGCGACCAAGGGCGGATTGAACGAGCAGGTTCTGTCCGACTTCGACAAGAAGGGCGGCATCGCCGCGCTGAGCGAAGCACTCGACGGCGTGCTCGCCCGTATCGAGGGCCGCTGACACGCATCAGAAGGTCGGCGGCGTGCAGGCGCTGATGACTTCGCAGGGCACCGGACCGACGCAGCGGAAGCGGTGCGGGCGCCGGCTTTCGAAATAATAGGCGTCCCCCGGCCCCAGGATGCGCCGCTCGTCGTCGACGGTCACTTCAAGCCTGCCCGAGAGCACGATCCCGCCCTCCTCACCTTCGTGGACGAGAGGCACCTTGCCGGTATCGGCGCCGGGCTGGTAGCATTCCTTGAGGATCTGCAGGCTGCGGCCGAAGAGGTTTTCGCCGACCTGCCTGAACGAGATGGCGCCCTTGCCGATCTCCACCAGTTCCTCCGCCGCATAAAAGGCCTTCCTCGGGCGGTCGGGCTCGAAGGCGAAGAATTCCGCAAGCCCGATCGGAATGCCGTCGAGAATGCGTTTCAAGGCTCCGACCGAAGGGTTGGAGGCGTTCGATTCGATCAGCGAGATCGTCGAATTGGGCACGCCGGTGCGCTTGGCGAGCTCGCGCTGGGAAAGCTTATGGGCGATGCGGAGATGGCGAAGGCGGCCGCCGATATCGATGGACATAATGCGCTCGTTTCTGTTGTCCAGAATATCGAAAACATATCTTCCCGTTCTCATTCTTTCAATGGGTTATGCCAGCAAAGAAAAGGACTTGTTTGAAAAGCGAAAATCGCGCCATTCTCGGCCATTCCCAAGGAGGCCAGGATGGACCAGATCAACAAGACGAACGCGCCCATACTCGAAAATTTCTGGATGCCGTTCACCGCGAACCGGCAGTTCAAGGCGGCGCCGCGGCTTCTCGCTGCCGCCGACGGCATGTATTACACCGATGTCGACGGAAACCAGGTGCTTGACGGCACGGCCGGGCTCTGGTGCTGCAATGCCGGCCACGGCCGCAAGAAGATTTCCCAGGCCGTCGAGCGCCAGCTTGCGACCCTCGACTATGCCCCGACCTTCCAGATGGGCCATCCGATCGCCTTCGACTTCGCCGCCAAGCTGGCTGCGAACGCGCCGGGCGGCGCTGACGCCAAGCTCGACAGGGTCTTCTTCACCGGCTCCGGTTCGGAATCGGTCGATACGGCGCTGAAGATCGCCATCGCCTATCAGCGCGCCATCAGCCAGGGCACCCGCACCCGCATCATCGGCCGCGAGAAGGGCTATCACGGCGTCGGCTTCGGCGGCATTTCCGTCGGTGGCCTCGTCAACAACCGCCGTGTCTTCCCGCAAATTCCGGCCGACCATATGCGCCACACGCTCGACATCGAGCGCAATGCCTTTTCCAAGGGCCTTCCCGCCCATGGCGTGGAACTCGCCGACGATCTCGAGCGCCTGGTGCAGTTGCACGGCGCCGAAACCATCGCCGCCGTCATCGTCGAGCCGATGTCGGGATCGGCAGGCGTGGTGCTGCCGCCGAAAGGCTATCTGGAGAAGCTGCGCGCCACCGCCGACAAGCACGGCATCCTGCTGATCTTCGACGAAGTCATCACCGGCTTCGGCCGTCTCGGTACGCCGTTCGCGGTGGATTATTTCGGCGTCGTGCCCGACCTCGTCACCACGGCTAAGGGCCTCACCAACGGCGCGATCCCGATGGGCGCGGTCTTTGCCAGCCGCAAGGTTTATGACGGCCTGATGGTCGGGCCGGACAATGCGATCGAGCTCTTCCACGGTTATACCTATTCCGGCCATCCGGTCGCCTGCGCCGCCGGCCTCGCCACCCTCGAAATCTATGAGGAGGAAGGCCTGCTGACGCGCGCAGCCGAGCTTGCCGACCACTGGCAGGAGGCCCTGCATTCGCTGAAGGGCCTGCCTAACGTCGTCGACATCCGCAATCTCGGCCTGGTCGGCGCAATCGAACTGGCGCCGCGAGCCGCAGCGCCCGGAACCCGCGCCTATGACGTCTTCGTCGATTGCTTCAATAAGGGCCTGCTGATCCGCGTGACCGGCGACATCATCGCGCTGTCGCCGCCGCTCATCATCGAGAAGGACCAGATCGACACGATCGTCTCGACGATCGGCGATGCGCTGAAACGCGCCGCCTAAACTGCATTCCGACGCGGCGGCAAACCAGCCGCCGCATCGTTCTAGCCGATCGGCACATCAAGCCCGACCTTGACGCGATCCATCGCGACGAAGGTGCGGAAGCGCTTGACGTTATTGTTGCCAAAGAAGAGCCGGCGCGTCAGAGCCTCGTAATCGGCCATCGACGGAACGACGATCACCAGAATGAAATCCGCCTCGCCGGTGACGTAATAGCATTGCTGGATCTCGGGCGCGGCTGCGAATTCCGTCTTCGCCCGCTCGATCTGATCGGCGGTTTCGCTGATCACCTCCACCTCGACGAAGATCGTGATCGACTGCCCCAAAGCCTCCGGCGCGACGACCGAAACGTCAGCCCGGATCACACCCTCCTCCCGCATCCGCTTGATCCGGCGCTGAACGGCCGGTGCCGAAAGGTTCACCGCCTCGCCGATCGTGCGCTGCGGGGTCATATTGTCCCGCTGCAGAATGGCGAGGATCTTCCGGTCGAAGTCGTCGAGATGGGAGGGCTGAACGCGCTTGCTCAAATCCATGCTCCGATGAAACAAAATTGCAAATGAAGGCCTGAATATCAGCGCCTTTTTCGCCTCTGTTGCAATAGAGTTCAGCGAAATCAGGAAATCGAGGTTCGCCATGTTTCTTTTGAACAGCACGCCAGACTATCGCCTGCCGCTCGACCCCAGCGATGCGGAAACGCTCGGCATCGCCGCCGCCGAGGCGGTGGAACGCCACCTCGCCCTCCGGGAAAACCATGCGGCGACGCCGCTCGTCGCCTTGCCGGGACTGGCGCGCGAGATCGGCGTTGCCGCGATCCACGTCAAGGATGAAGGCCATCGCCTCGGCCTCGGAAGCTTCAAGGCGCTCGGCGGAGCCTATGCGGTAATCCGCCTCGTTCTCGAAGAGGCTGAGCGGCGGCTCGGGCGCGCAGTCGATATGGCCGAGCTGCATTCGGAAGAAGTCCGCACCGTTGCGCGCGGGATGACCGTCGCCTGCGCCACCGACGGCAATCATGGCCGCTCCGTTGCGCAAGGAGCCCAGCTCGTCGGTGCGCGCGCCGCGATCTTCGTCCATTCCGGCGTCAGCGACGAGCGCGTCGCCGCCATCGCCCGCTTCGGCGCGGAGATGATCCGGGTTGCGGGAACCTATGACGACTCCGTGCGCGAGGCGGCCCGCGTCGCCGAGGCGAAAGGCTGGACCATCGTCTCGGATACCTCCTGGCCGGGCTATGAACGCATCCCCGGCCTGGTGATGCAGGGCTATACCGCGCTCGTTCGGGAAGCGCTCCGGCAGATGCCGGAACCGCCGACGCATGTGTTCATTCAATCCGGCGTCGGCGGCATTGCGGCGGCGGTCGCCGGCCATCTGGCGATCGCGCTCGGCGAGCGGCGTCCCGTCTTCACCGTCGTCGATCCCGCCCGCGCGGCATGCCTCTTCGAGACCGCACGCGCCGGACATCCCGTGACGATCGCCCATGGCGAGCCGACCGTCATGGCGATGCTCGAATGCTACGAGCCCTCGCTGGTCGCATGGCGCATCCTTTCCCGCGCCGCCGACGCCTTCATGACGGTGGACGAGGCGGATGCTACCGGGATCATGAACCGCCTTGCCCGTCCCGTCGCCGGCGATCCCGCCATCGTCGCCGGCGAAAGCGGCGGCGTCGGCCTCGCAGCCGCCATCAAGGCCGTCGCCGACCCGGCGATCAAGGCGGCGCTCTCGATCGACAACCGCTCCCGCATCTTCGTCGTCAACACCGAAGGCGCGACCGATCCCGGCAAATATCAAGAGATCACCGGGCTGTCGCCCGCCGCAGTCGCCACGAAAAACCGGGAAGGAGCCTTGACATGACCAGGCCATCCATCGATGCGGCCCGTCTCCTCCGGCGCATCAGGACGCTCGGCGAGATCGGCCGGAATAGCGACGGCCGGCTCGTCCGGCTGGCGGCTTCCGATACGGAAAAGCTCGGCCGCGACCAGTTCGTGGCATGGATCGGGGAGGCGGGGCTCGAAGTCGCCGTCGACCGCATCGGCAACATCTTCGGCATATGGAAACCGGATGGCGCGGCGGACGAAGCTCCTATTCTCATCGGCTCGCACATCGACACCGTCATCGACGCCGGCATCTATGACGGCTGCTATGGCACGCTTTCGGGGCTCGAAGTCATCGAGACGCTGAAAGCGGAAGGGCTGACGCCATCCAGGCCGATCGTCGTGGCGGCCTTCACCAATGAGGAAGGCGTGCGCTACGCGCCCGATATGATGGGATCGCTCGCCTATGCGGGAGGCCTGGATATCGATGCGGCGCTCGCCACCATCGGCAGCGATGGAACGGTCCTCGGCCGCGAACTCGAGCGGATCGGCTATGCCGGCGAGCATCAACCGGGTTTCCTGAAGCCCCATGCCTATATCGAGCTGCATATCGAGCAGGGACCGGTCCTCGAACGCGAGGGCATTCCGGTCGGCGCCGTCGAAGACCTTCAAGGCATTTCCTGGCAGCGCGTGACCATCACTGGCGACGCCAACCACGCGGGGACGACGCCGATTTCCATGCGCCGCGACGCTGGTCACGCCGCAGCACGGGTCGTCACCTTCCTGCGTGAGCGGGCAAAGGCGTCGAACACCCCGACCGTCGCGACGGTGGGCTGCATGAGCTTCGAACCGAACGCGATCAACGTGATCCCGTCGCGGGCGATCTTCACGGTCGATCTGCGCGATCCCGACGAGGATCGGCTGAGGGAAGAAGAGGCCGCGCTCGCCGATTTCCTGAAAAGCCTATCGGCTGAGGAGCAGGTCGGCATATCGGTGGAAAGGCTTGCCCGGTTCGAGCCCGTGAAATTCGACCAGGGGATCGTGACGCTCATCGAAAAGGCCGCGCGGGAGCGCGGTCTCGCCTGCCGGCGGATGACATCGGGCGCCGGCCACGATGCGCAGATGATCGCAAGGATCGCCCCCTCGGCGATGATCTTCGTCCCGAGCGCCGGCGGCATCAGCCATAACCCGAAGGAATTTACGGCCGACGAAGACCTCGTCGCAGGCGCCAACATCCTGCTCGACGTCGTTCGCCGCCTCGCCGGGGAAGGAGCACCGGCATGAGCATCGACAGGAACACGCTTCATGCCGAAATGACCGCATGGAGACGCGATCTGCACGCCCATCCTGAATTCGGCTTCGAGGAACGACGGACATCCTCCTTCGTTGCGGCCAAGCTGCGGGAGTTCGGCTTCGACGAGGTCGCCGAAGGCGTCGGCGGCACCGGTGTCGTGGGAACGCTGAAGCGCGGCAGCGGCAACCGCGCCATTGCGCTGCGCGCCGATATGGATGCGCTCAGAATCAACGAGCAGTCGAACCTGCCGCACCGCTCACAAAACCCAGGCATCATGCATGCCTGCGGTCATGACGGCCACACGACGATGCTGCTCGGCGCGGCAAAGATCCTGGCTGAGGAAGCCGGTTTCGACGGCACCGTGCGCTTCATCTTCCAGCCGGCCGAGGAATGGGGCAAGGGCGCGCTCGCGATGATTGCCGATGGGCTCTTCGAACGGTTCCCCTTCGACGAGATCTACGGCATCCACAACATGCCGGGGCTCGGCGTCGGCAGCTTCCGCACGCGTCCGGAAGCGATCATGTCGGCCGAGGACAATTTCGAGATTACCTTGACCGGCATCGGCGGCCACGCCGCGCGGCCGCACTGGGGCAATGAGGTGCTCGTCGCGGCTTGCGCGCTGGTGACCAACCTGCAGACCATCGTGTCGCGCCGGCTGGACCCGGCCGATATCGGCGTCGTCTCCGTCACCGAACTCATTACCGACGGCACGCGAAACGCCCTTCCCGGCATCGCCCGCATTCTCGGCGATGCCCGCAGCTTCCGTTCCGAGATCAGCGAGACGATCGAAAAGCAGATGCGCGTGATCGCCGAAGGCACGGCGATGACTTATAACGTCAAGGCCGAGGTTCTCTACACCCGGGAATTCGTCCCTCTCATGAACGACCCTGCCTTGACGGAGGAAACGCTCGCCCTGGCGCGCGATCTCTACGGCGCGTCGAATGTCGCCGTCGCGGACAAGCCGATGACGGGATCGGAAGACTTCGCGCAGTTCCTGTCGAAGGTGCCGGGCTGCTTCGTCTTCCTCGGCAATGGCGAACACTCCCCGCCGCTGCATAACCCGACCTATGATTTCAACGATGCCGGCCTGCTGCACGGCACAGACTTCCACGTCGGAATCGTCCGCCGGCGGCTCCGGGCGGGTTGAACTTCAGCGGCTTCTACCGCTTCCTGGCTTGCGACGGCAATTGGCCGAAGCGTTTCCGGTAGTCGGCTGCAAATCGTCCGAGATGGCTGAAGCCCCATCGGAGCGCGATGTCGGCGATGGCCTGTCTTCCGTCTGTTTCCAATAGGTCGCGGTGGGCGGCCAGCATGCGGATTTCATGCAGATAGGACATCGGCGTCGTGTTCCTGAACTGCCGGAAGCCCTGTTGCAAGGTCCGGATGCTCACCTTGGCTGCCGACGCGATCTCGTCGAGCGTAATCGGCTCGGCGATGTGTTCCTGCATGTAGTCGATCGCCCATTTCACATGACGCGGGGCCGGCGCCGGAGCCGTCTGCTCCAGCTCGTTCGAATAGCGGTTGGGACAGGCTTCCAGAAGCAGGTAGATCGCCGCGTCACAGAGCGAGTTAACAGCCAGCGGCGACCGCTGCAGCGGCCCGTTTCCGGAAAGACCGCCATGAAGGTTCGCGACGATCTGCTGCAATACCAGCCCCGCACCTGCTGTAAGATCGATATCGGGATGAATATCGAGGTCGCCGTTGATCGTCCGCTCGAACATATGCGTGAGGCGCCTGGTGATCCTCGCCTGATCGATGAACATGCAGAGGTGACGGCGGGGACCGGAAATGCTGGTGCCCCTTGCATCGCCGGGCTCCAGGATCACACCTCGACCGGGCACCGAATATATCGGCTCCCGCCTCCCTCCGAAAGTCATATTCCCCGTCGTCGGCAGGAATATAGCCATCCTGTCGACGACCCCGTCCCGCTTGCCGACGATCGTGCCTTCATAGTAGCAATCGGCGACGCTGACATCGTCCACCGAGATGAAATTGCAGTTATATGCAATTGACGTATTGCGTTCCGCCGTCATCTTGATCGCGGCCTTCGGCGTCGACAATGCTTCCGAGAGCTCGTCCAGGTCCGTTCCGCTCCGCGCGGTTTCCCGAAGCACCATGCTCTGCAGAGCCGGCTGCCGGATGGAACTGCCGACGGTACTCCTATCGGAATGAACGGACATGCGTGCCCTCGCAAGACGATCTAGGCTAGGGATAGCCGATTTAAATAGTAATACAAATTTCTTTTTATGTTGCGGATGCTCAGCCGTATCGGCTGACGGCAAGGTCCTTGGCGTCGATTTCAGGCGCGCGGCCGCTGACGAGATCGCCGATCAGCCGTGCCGAACCGGTGCTCATGGTCCAGCCGAGCGTGCCGTGACCGGTATTGAGGAAGAGGCCGATGATCTTCGTCGGGCCGATGACCGGGGTGCCATCCGGCGTCATCGGGCGCAGGCCCGACCAGAAGGAAGCCTTGGAAACATCGCCGCCGGGGAAGAGATCGGTGACGGAATGCTCCAGCGTGCTGCGGCGCGCCAGGCCGAGATCGTTGGTATAGCCTGAAATTTCGGCCATGCCGCCGACGCGGATGCGATCGCCGAGCCGGGTGATCGCGATCTTATAGGTCTCGTCCATGACGGTCGATTCCGGCGCGCGCGACGCATCGGTGATCGGGATGGTGAGCGAATAGCCCTTGACCGGATAGACCGGCAGGCTGATGCCGAGCGGCTTCAGCAGCAGCGGCGAATAGCTGCCGAGCGCGACCACCACCGCATCCGCGCTCATGCGCTCGTGATTGCCATCGCCATCGCGATCGTGATCGCGAGCGGTGACGACCCCGCGCACGCGGCCGGCCTGGACATCGAGCCCCTTGATCGTCGTGCCGTAGGCGAAGCGGACGCCGAGCGCTTCGGCTTTGGCAGCCAGCGCATTGGTGAACTTGAAGCAGTCGCCTGTCTCGTCCTTCGGCGTCAGCAGGCCGCCGACGATCTTCTCGCGCACGTGCTTCAGCGCCGGTTCGACGCGAATGCAGCCATCCCGATCCAAGACCTCGTAGGGAATGCCGTCGGCGGCGAGCGCCTTGACGTCCTTTGCCGAGGCATCGAGCTGCTGCTGCGTGCGGAACAGCTGCAGCGTTCCCTGCATGCGTTCGTCATAGGCGATGCCGGTTTCGGCGCGCAGCTCGGCGAGCGCAATGCGGCTGTAGTCGGCAAGGCGCAGCATGCGGCTCTTGTTGATCGCATAGCGCTCGGAGGTGCAGTTCGACAGCATCCTCGTCATCCAGGAAAGCATGGCCACATCGAATTTCGGGCGCAGGATGAGCGGCGCATGTTTCATGAACAGCCACTTCATGGCCTTCGCGGGAATGCCGGGGGCCGCCCAGGGCGAGCAATAGCCGAAGGAGACTTCGCCGGCATTGGCAAAGCTCGTTTCCAGCGCCGGGCCGGGCTGACGGTCGACGACCGTGACCTCATGGCCTGCTTTGGCGAGTTGATAAGCGGAGGTGACGCCGAGGATGCCGGCGCCCAGAACGATGACTTTCATGATCTTCCCAATGATGGAGCCGCGGGCTCAGCGATATTGCCTGTGATAACGATCGCCGAGACCGGTTAGGATTTCGTAAGATATGGTGCCGGCATCGCGTGCGATGTCCTCGATCGTCTGATGCGGGCCGAGCACTTCGACAAGGCTGCCGAGCGTCAGCGTGCCTTCCGGCAGGGCCGATATGTCGATGGTGATGCTGTCCATCGACACGCGCCCGACGATCGGCAGGCGGATGCCCTGGTAAAAGACGGCGCCGCGGTCGCCGAGGCTTCGCGGCAGGCCGTCGGCATAACCGGCGGCGATGGTGGCAAGGCGCATTTCCCCTTGCGTGACATGCGCGCCGCCATAACCGATCTTCGTGCCCGATGGCACGGTGCGCGTCTGAACGACGGCGACGTCGAGGCTGACGACCGGCTCCATCGGATTCACAGTGCCTGCATACGGCGCGCCGCCGTAAAGGGCGATGCCGGGACGAGCGAGCACGCCATGATAGGAGTCGCCCAGGAAAACGCCGCCGGAATTGGCAAAGGAAATATCGAAGCCCGGAAACTCCTCGGCGATGCCGGCCATCTCCGCCAGCTGCTCGCCGTTCTGCTCGCCATCCACATCATCGGCAGAAGCCAGATGGCTCATGATGAACAGGATCTCGACATTGCCGCCGTCGCGAAGCGCAGCCCCAAGTTCGGCCCTTTCCTCCGGGGGAAAGCCGAGCCGCGACATGCCGGTGTCGAATTGCAGGACGGCAGGCAGGCAGCGCTTCAGCGCGCGCGCCGCCGCCTGCCATTGCTTCCACTGGGCGAGCGAATTCAGAACCGGGACGACGCCCATCTCGGCGCAGGCGATTTCATTGCCCGGCTGCAAGCCGTTCAGCACGAAAATCTGGGCGTCCTGCGCAAGCGCCGGCCGGAGCCGGACCGCCTCGACGAACTGAGCGACGAAGAAATGCCGGCAGCCTTGAGCGTAAAGCGTTTTGGCGACGCGCTCCGCGCCAAGGCCATAGGCATCGGCCTTGACGACGGCTCCCGCGCGCACCGGCGCCAGCATCGACAGAAGCTTGCGATAGTTGCGGCCGAGGGCGGCGAGGTCGATCTTGAGATAGCCCGTGGCTCCCTGCATGATCGTGGCAGTGTGCGCGTGGGAAACCAGAATATCGCCGTCCATGTCCGCCCTCTTAATTCTTTCAAGAGTGTATGAAATAATGAGCGACATTGCCTGCCATTTTGTCATTGATTATTGCGCAGTTTGCAGATTATGCGCATAATCGATGAAAATTCGGAATAATCGATCGTGGCCGCTCTCGACGCAATAGACCGCAACATCCTGAGGCTCCTGCGCCTCGACGCCCGCATGAGCAATGCCAAGCTCGCAGCCGAGGTCGGCCTCTCGCCATCGGCCTGCCTCAGGCGCATCAAGATCATGGAAAAGACGGGCGTAATCCGCGGCTATACGGCTCTTCTCGATACGAGCAATGCGGATGCGATGATCGCCGTGATCATCAACATCACCCTCGAACGGCAGACGGAAGATTATCTCGACCGCTTCGAAGCAGCGGTCCGCCGGCATCCGGAAATCCGCGAATGTTTTCTGATGACGGGCGGCTCGGATTATCTCCTGCGCGTGGAAGTCGCCAATGCGGGCGAATTCGAGCGGATCCACAAGGAGATCCTGTCGGCCTTGCCGGGCGTGCTGAGGATTCACTCCAGCTTCTCAATCCGCAACGTCCTGGCGACACGGACGAAAGGCAGGCGCTGAACAAGCTTATATCAACTCAAGCGCGGTGGCCCTTGCGACCGCTTCGCTCGTCGTGGCGACCGTCAGCTTCCGGCGCGCCGAAGCGAGATAGAACTGCACGGCGCTCATCGAAATCGACAGGCGGGCGCCGATCTGCTTTGCCAGAAGGCCGTTCGCCGTCATACCAAGGCATTGCAGTTCGCGGCGCGACAATTGCGGGAAATCCGCAGTCTTTCTCATGCCTGACAAGACCATCGCCCTGTCATGGAGATGATGGGCGAGAAACTGGAGATCGCGCATGCTGTCCATGCGGAACTGCCGCCAATAGGCGTCGAAGCGACGCGCCTCATCAGCACGCCGAGATGGCGCCGGCCTGCTGGAATTCCAGCGCCTCCCGCTCCAATCGCGCCGTCAGATCGGCATAGGACTGCGGCCGCCCGAACGCATAGCCTTGAAGGGTGTGGACGCCGAGATCGGCTAGCACCCTGGCATGGTCGAGCGTCTCCACCCCTTCCGCGATGACTTCCATATCAAGCGCCCGCGCGATGTCGACCAGCGAGCTCACCAGCCGGCGGCTCGGCACCGATTGCAGGATCGGCATCACGAGCTGACGATCGATCTTGACGCGATCCGGCCGCAGTTCGAGCAGGCCCAGCAAGGAGGCGTGGCCCGAGCCGAGATCGTCGATTTCGATGTCGATGCCGAAGGACTTGATCGTCTGGATATTCTCGCGCACCTGATCGCTCAGGCTGTCCAGGAATATCGTTTCGATCAGCTCGAAGCTCAGCCGGCCGGGCGGAATGTCGAAGGAGCCGAGCTTCGATATCCATTCGGGATCGTCGAGACGGTCGGCGGAAAGGTTCACGGACACCCGGATCCCCGCCAGCAAGGACGCCCAGGATTCCATATCCGACAGAACGGCCTTCAGGATGACATCGTCGAGTTCGGCGACCAATCCGTTCGACGAGGCGACCGACAGGAAATGCGCTGGCGCCAGTATTCCCCTTGTCGGATGATGCCAGCGCGCCAGAGCCTCGACACCGTTTATCCGGAATGTCTTCGCATCGACCTGCACCTGGTAGAACGGGCGGATCTGGCCGAGCGCCAGCCCCGAACGAAGATCCTGGACGAGCTGCCTTTCGTTGGCGAGCGCCGAAGCCATCTCGTCGCAAAAGACTTCGGCGCGATTCCGGCCGTTCCGTTTGGCGTGATACAACGCCAGATCGGAATGCGAGAGCAGCTTGGCGAAATCAGCGCTTGCGGCACTGGCAACACCGATCGAGCATCTGACGATCAGTGTCTGATCGCCGACCGGGATCGGGCTCCCCAAACTCTCTTGGATATGATCGAGCACCGCATTGATCCGGGCGCTCTCATCCTCCGGGATGAGGATTGCGAATTCATCCCCGCCAAGGCGCGCGGCAACACCTCCGGCAGAAATGGCTTTCAAGAGGATCCTGCTGACATGGCAGAGAACGAAGTCGCCGACCGCATGGCCGAAACGATCGTTGATTTCCTTGAAGTGATCCACGTCGATGTGGAAAAGCGTGACGTTGACGCTCTCCTTCCGTGCAAATTCGGAGAGCGCAAAATCGAAGCTGCGCCGGTTCAGGAGTCCCGTCAGATGGTCGTGATCGGCTGCGAGCCGCGCCTCCTCCCGGCTTCTTTCGAGCTCCTTGTTGAGAAGCACGTCGTCGGTGACGTCCCATTCGGCGCCGACGAAGCAAGGGTCGCCGGCCGCATCGACGAAATAGCGGGCGCGCGAGCGCAAATAGCGGATCGCCCCGTCCGGCCGAGTGATGCGGAACTCGGAGGCATAGTCCGATTTGGTCTCGATCGCCCGCAGAAATATTTCATTGGTCGGCGCGAGATCGTCGGGATGGACGCTTTCGAGCCAGATAACATCGAGCGGAGCCTTGGGAACGCCATAGATCGCCTTCAACTGCTCATCCCACCGCGTCTGGTTTTTCGCGATGTTGTGCTGCCAGATGCCGATACCGGACGCCTCCAGAGCCAGCCCAAGCTGGCGAAGCAGGTTCTCGAGCTCGACATTTGTTCTGGACCGTTTCGTCTTCAAGGCTATCTCACCGTTTCGTTCGCCCAAATGTCTCATTGAATATTTGATAGAGTGCTAATCGGCACTCACGGAGCTGGGCGGCATGCGCTGCGATACCGTGACCACGACTGGCCACCCCTGTGTGCATTGCACAAATACCGCGCTCCTGCAAAAAACCTCGGCCTCGAAACCGCACAAATAATTATCACCTCTTCGCGCCGCTCAATAAATGAGCACTACCGGAAAACGACGATTTTTTGTTTGTTCTCTGATATTTAGCAACGATCTCTAAAATTGGCACACCGATTGCGTATTCCTAGGCGCCCCTGTCAACGGCGACCGGGGCAGATAGGCGCGGCATAAGCGCTTACGCAAGACACCGACGTCGCAAGGTTTGCCATCCGGGATTCTCCCATCCCGTGGACGCATTCCGGCGGCGTTTTTTTGTGTCCAAATTCAGCCAGCAGAGGGAACCTGCGTATGACCAAGAATTCGACACCCGGCATCACCCGGCGCAGCATGCTCAAGACGACTGCGGCGGCCGCCCTCATCGGCGCCGTCAAGACTGCCTTCCCGTCCGGCGCCTTTGCAGCCGGGCCCGGCCCTGAAGTGAAAGGCGTCAAGCTGGGCTTCATCGCCCTGACGGATTCCGCACCGCTGATCATCGCCAAGGAGAAGGGCCTTTTCGACAAGCATGGCCTGCCGGAAACGGATGTCGCCAAACAGGCATCCTGGGGTGCGACGCGCGACAATCTGGTGCTCGGCGGCGCCGCCAACGGCATCGACGGCGCGCATATCCTGTCGCCGCTTCCCTATCTCATGCACACCGGCAAGGTGACGCAGAACAACAAGCCGGTGCCGATGGCGATCCTGGCCCGGCTCAATCTCGACAGCCAGGGCATTTCGGTCGCCAAGGAATATGCCGAAACCGGCGTGCAGCTCGATGCCTCCAAGCTGAAGGCGGCCTTCGAGAAGAAGAAGGCGGACGGCAAAGAAATCAAGGCCGCCATGACCTTCCCGGGCGGCACCCACGATCTCTGGATCCGCTACTGGCTTGCCGCCGGCGGCATCGACCCGAACAAGGACGTTTCGACCATCGTCGTGCCGCCGCCGCAGATGGTGGCCAACATGAAGGTCGGCAACATGGACGTCTTCTGTGTGGGCGAACCGTGGAACGAGCAGCTCGTCAACCAGGGCATCGGCTTCACGGCAGCCACCACCGGCGAACTCTGGAAGGGCCATCCCGAAAAGGCGCTGGGGCTGCGCGCCGAGTGGATCGAAAAGAATCCCAATGCCGCCAAGGCCCTGCTGATGGCCGTCATGGAAGCTCAGCAGTGGTGCGAGAGCATGGACAACAAGGCGGAGATGGCCGACATTCTCGGCAAGCGCCAGTGGTTCAACGTGCCGACCAAGGATGTGCTCGGCCGCCTCAAGGGCGACATCAATTATGGCAACGGCCGCGAGGCCAAGGCCACCGACCTCTACATGAAGTTCTGGAAGGACGGCGCCTCCTATCCGTTCAAGAGCCACGATTCCTGGTTCATGACGGAAAACATCCGCTGGGGAAATCTGCCGGCGACGACGGATGTCAAGGCACTGGTCGACCAGGTGAACCGCGAAGACGTCTGGCGCGAAGCGGCCAAAGACC
This sequence comes from Rhizobium sp. BR 249, assembly GCF_047445895.1. Taxonomy (NCBI): domain Bacteria; kingdom Pseudomonadati; phylum Pseudomonadota; class Alphaproteobacteria; order Hyphomicrobiales; family Rhizobiaceae; genus Rhizobium; species Rhizobium sp. BR 249. The sequence goes on from NZ_JARWKX010000020.1 coordinate 64,212, forward strand.
TCGGCGTCGCTGCCGCCGACATTCCGGCATCGTCTTCCCGCGGCAAGGAAACCTTCTTCGACGGCAAGGTCTTCGACCCTGAAAATCCCGCGGCCTATCTCGAAAGCCTGTCGATCAAGGCCGTCTCCTGACCCACCCCGGCGCGCCATCAGCGCGCCGGCCCCTTTTCACGTGAGGAGCGCGTCGATGTCCGCCCTGGCAAATAAACAAAATCCCTCCACGGCCGTCTCCGTCAAGCGGGCGGCAAAGGTCCTGCCGTTTTCCGGCGGGCATGGACCACGGATCGACTTTCGCCGTGCGGGCCTGGCCGCACTTCGCAACGTGGTTCCGCCAACCGTCGTGCTGGCACTCCTCCTGCTCGTCTGGCAGGTGCTGTGTTCCTCCACGGATGCGTCCCTACCCTCGCCGCATCAGGTCTGGCAGGACAGCTATGACCTGATCGCCTATCCCTTCTTCAATTACGGCTCCCAGGATATCGGGCTCGGCTGGCGCGTGCTCGTTTCGCTGCAGCGCGTCGCTTATGGCTTCGGGCTCGCCGGGGTCGCCGGCGTCGTCATCGGCGCGATCATCGGCCAATCGGTCTGGGCGATGCGCGGCCTCGATCCGATCTTCCAGGTGCTGCGCACGGTTCCGCCGCTCGCCTGGCTGCCGCTGTCGCTCGCAGCCTTCCAGGATTCCAATCCTTCGGCGATCTTCGTCATCTTCATCACCTCGATCTGGCCCGTCATCATCAACACCGCCGTCGGCGTCCGCAACATTCCGCAGGACTACCGCAACGTCGCCGAGGTGCTGCGCCTCAACCAGTTCGAATTTTTCTGGAAGATCATGCTGCCTTCGGCAGCGCCTTACATCTTCACCGGCCTCAGGATCGGCGTCGGCCTTTCCTGGCTCGCCATCGTTGCGGCCGAAATGCTGACCGGCGGCGTCGGCATCGGCTTCTTCATCTGGGACGCCTGGAACTCGTCGCGCCTTCCCGACATCATCGTCGCGCTCGCCTATATCGGCGTCGTCGGCTTCGCGCTCGACAAGCTGGTGGCCGCCCTCGGCAAACTCATCACCCGCGGCGCCACGGCCAACTGAGGAACATATCCATGAACGCCTATCTGAAGCTCGATCGCATCGACAAGCATTTCGATCGCGGCGGCGTGCGCGCCGAGATCCTGAAAGACATCAACCTGACTATATCGGAGGGAGAATTCGTCTCGATCATCGGCCATTCGGGCTGCGGCAAGTCCACCCTTCTCAATCTCATTGCCGGCCTGACCCCGGTTTCCGCAGGCGCCGTGCTTCTTGAAAACCGCGAGGTCAACGAGCCGGGCCCCGAACGCGCCGTCGTCTTCCAGAACCACTCGCTCCTGCCCTGGCTGACGGTCTACGAGAACGTCAATCTCGCCGTCTCCAAGGTCTTCGGCAGGACGAAGACAAAAGCCGAGCGGCATGAATGGGTCATGGCCAATCTCGATCTCGTGCAGATGGCGCATGCGAGGGATAAGCGGCCTTCGGAAATCTCCGGCGGCATGAAACAGCGCGTCGGCATTGCGCGCGCCCTTTCGATGGAGCCGAAGATCCTGCTGCTCGACGAGCCATTCGGCGCCCTCGACGCACTGACCCGCGCCCATCTTCAGGACGCGGTGATGGAAATCCACGCCCGCCTCGGCAACACAATTGTCATGATCACCCATGATGTCGACGAAGCGGTGCTGCTGTCCGATCGCATCGTGATGATGACCAACGGCCCGGCGGCCCGCATCGGCGAAGTGCTCGACGTCACGATACCCCGCCCCCGCAACCGCATCGAACTCGCCTCCGACCGGACGTACCTCAAATGCCGCGAAGCCGTGCTGAAGTTCCTCTATGAGCGCCATCGCTTCATTGAGGCCGCGGAATAGAGCCCGACCTAAACCGCTGCCTGATTGCCAATCGGGCAGCGGTACGCATACTGGCCTCATGCAGCAATCAGACAATCAACCGGCCGCCATCGATGTCGTGCTTTGGCAATATCCGCAGAACGAAGGCGAGGGTAAGCGCTGGAGGCAGTCGCTTTCATCGCATGAGTTGGAGCGCGCCGCGGCCTACCGGTTCGAACGCGATCGGACCTCGTTCATGGCCGGGCGGTATCTCCTACGTCGGCTGTTGAGCGCCCATACTGGCACGCCGCCGCGTGAGATCGTGTTGGTCGCAGACGAACAGGGCAAGCCGAGCCTTGAAGGTCGCGATACGCCGCAATTCAGCCTCGCCAATGCCGACGGCATGGTGGCGGTCGTGGTTGCGTCGGGATGCGAGCGCATCGGGATAGATTGCGAACGCGCCGATGCAGAGATCGAAGAGGCGGCGTTGGATGCCTATTGCAGTTCGGATGAACGACGCTGGCTCGGTGAATTGCCGGCGCAAGAACGGCCACGCGCCGCCGTTCAACTTTGGGCGCTCAAGGAGAGCCATCTCAAAGCGCTCGGCGTGGGCTTGCGCGAAGATCCCCGCAGCGTTTCCTTTTCCTGGGAGAACGGCTTGCCGATTGCGGCCCATGACGGCGAGCGCGACCGGCGTTGGTTTCACCGTCTGATCGAGAGTGGCAGCCAGCACGTCGTCGCGCTGGCTATTTCCTCCCGATCAGGGCTCCCCGGCATTCATACACGCATGTTTCAGGACGACAGCATGCCGTCCGAATAGCCGGCGCGCAGCTGATGCGGTATCGCGGAAGCTGCCTCCGTCGCCCAGACCAGTTGCGCATTGTCGGGTTCGGCATCGAAATGCTGCCGGCCGAGAAGCGTGTTGACGATGGCGGCGCTGCGCCAGGCCATGAGGCTGAGCTGCGAGTCGGCGATGCCGTGCGAATAGCGGCCGGCATTCTGCGCGAACAGCCGGTTGGTTCTCGGCCCCGTCCACTGCATGGTGTAATCGTCGTTCAGCGTGGGATAGCCGTTTCTGTCGAGACTGATCCTTTCGCTGAGCGAGCCGAGTGCATCCGGCAGCCGGAACCTGTAGCCAGTCGCCAGAACCACGGCGTCGGCATGCAGCACTTCTATGCCGCCGTCGAAATGGTTGCGGACGATGAGCCGATAGGCATTGCCGTTCCGCTCCATCTGGATCACGTCGCGGTTCGGCGACAGAGATGCGTTGAGCGTACCCGGCTCGAGATAACGCAGCGCATAGAGGCGGCGATAGATCGAATGGATCGTCGAAATCGACAGGCCGTCGCTGGTCAGGATCGAGTTCTTCAGCGCCGCCTGCTTCTGCTCGCCGCTGAGTTTCAGATAGGCCTGCACATATTCGGGCGAAAAGACCTGGTTCGAAAACGGCGTGTCGTTGATCGGCTCGAAATTATGGCGCCGGCTGATCCAGGTCAGTTCCGTCATCGAACCGGGATCGCCAAGCAGCGCTTCCACCACCTCGCCGCCGCTCTGGCCGCCGCCGACCACGACGACGCGGGAAGCGCCGAGATCGCCGATGCGCGTTTTGGCCTCGCTGTTATGGAAGCAATCCGCGCCGAGGAAGGGTTTCGCCCAATCGGGCACGAAGGGCGAAGAGCCGGTGCCGATCACCAGGTTCCGCGCTTCTTCCTGGCCGTTGTCGAAGCGCAGGACGAAGCGGTCGTCGCGGTGTTCGACATCGCGGATCTCGCTCGAAAAGCGCAAGCCCTCCACGCCCTTGGCGACCCAGGCGAGGTAACGCGCGAATTCCTGCCGGGGGACGGCCTCGTAATTGGCGTTCAGGAAGGCGTAGAGCCTTTTATGGGCGACCAGATAGGAGATGAAGGACCAGCGGCTGGTCGGCAGGACCGGGGTGACGAGATCCTTCAGGAAGGACGATTGCAGCTCGACGCCGGGCATCATCATGCCGGGATGCCAGTCGAAGGCGCCGCGCCGCTCGAAGAAGCGGCTGCGGACCTCGGGCACGGATTCCAGCAGGCAGGCAAGGCTCAGATTGGAGGGACCGATGCCGATGCCGGCAAGATCGAGCGGCTCGTTCAGGGCATCCCTGCGGGTAAAAGCGACGGTCATGCGTTATCCTTCTCTGTTTCCTTGAGACGCAGGGCAAGCCTTGAATGGAAGGCGGGCGACCCGATCATGTGCAGGTGGTTGGTGCCGGTGATGATCTCGGCCGCATGCGCGCGTGGCGACAGGCGGCGCCAATCGATCAGGTTGAGGCCGCGGTTGAGGCTGTCATCGGCCGCCCAGGGATAGATCGGCACGTCATGGGGAACGAGCCGGTGCTTGCGGAAGATCAGGGCATTGTCGATCAGCACCCAGAACGTATGTTCGCGGCTGCTGATATCAGGCCCGTCGGTGGGAAGCGGATCTTTCTCGTCGCCGACGAAGCGCAGGAACTGCTCGTAGGTATCGGCATCCATCGTCGACAGCAGCCGGTCCCATTCCGGGCGCATCGCCGTCTTTTGCAGCCATGCCTGCACGTCCCGGTGAAGCGCGTCGCGTTCACCTGGCCGGAACCTCGGCTTGGCGCCGATCGCAAATTCCGATCCGAGGTCGCAGACGTCGACCATCGCCATCATCCTGATGTCGACCTCGTTGGCAAGCGTGCGGGCAGCCTCATAGGCCAGAAGCCCGCCCCAGGACCAGCCGAGGAAAGTGCAGGGCGCGCCGCCGCTGTGCTTCCTGATATAGTCGACATAGCTCTCGATGATTTCTTCGACAGGCGCGCCGACTTCCTTCTTCTCGGACAGCGAATGGCAAATGAAGCCGGTCGCCGGCTGGTCGGCGCCGAGATAATCGACGAGCTTCACATATTCGCGGGTGCTGACGAGAAGTCCGGGGAAGCAATAGAGCCGCGGCTTGGCGCCTGATGCCCGCAGCACGATCACCTCGGAAAGATCCCGCTCCTCCCCTTGTTCCATCACGCCGGCAAAGGCGCGAATGGTCGGGTTGTTGAAGATATCGGCGACGGTGAGCGGGATCTTCGGCCTGCGTTGGCGCAGCAGGGAAAGAATGCGGATTGCGCCCAGCGAATTGCCGCCGATCGCGAAGAAATTGTCCTCGACGCTGATCGCTTCCAGCTTGAGAACCTGGCGCCAGACATCCAGCACCTCTTCTTCGAGCGCGGTCGCCGGCTCGACGATGGCGCGCTTGACCGGCTGGGGTGCGGGCAGCGCGAAACGGTCGAGCTTGCTGTTCGGATTGGTCGGCATCTTTTCGAGTTCGACCACGGCCGCCGGCACCATGTAGGAGGGCAGGCTGCGTTCGAGGCCGGATCGAACAGTCTCGACATCGAGCCTCTCGTCCTTCTTCGGAACGACATAGGCGACCAGCGCTTTCTCGCCGGCATCGTCGTCGCGAAGCACGACCAGGGCTTCGCCGACGCCCGGCTGCTGGAGCAGCGCCGCTTCGATCTCGCCGAGCTCGATGCGGTAGCCGCGCAGCTTCACCTGATGGTCGACGCGGCCGACGAATTCGACGGTTCCGTCTTCGCGCCAGCGCGTGAGGTCGCCGGAGCGGTAAAGCCGGCCGCCTTCTTTCGAGAACGGATCAGGGATGAAGCGGTCCGCCGTCGTATCCGGCTTGCCGAGATAGCCGCGGGCAATGCCCTCGCCGCCGATATAAAGCTCGCCGGTCACGCCGATCGGGCACAGATTGAGGTCGGGGTCGAGCACGTAGACGCGCCGGAGCCCGACGGCGCGGCCGAGCGGGGCGTAGACGCCCTGGAACTTCGTGCCGGCCCTCACCTTCCAGACCATCGGCGTCATGATGGTTTCCGTCGGACCGTAGCCGTTGATCAGCCATTCCGATTTTAGCGCCCGCGACAGGAGGTCGAAGGTCGATTGCGCCAGCCCCTCGCCGCCGAAGGAGTAAAGCCGCATCGGCGGCGCGCCGTCGGTAATGTCGGCCCATTCCGCCAGCTGCTGCAGATAGGTCGTGGGAATGCTCGCATTGTTGGCGCCGTGCTTGCGCATCGCCGTCAGCGTCTCTTCCGGCGTCCAGAGCGGCTGGTCGGGAAGAATGATACTGCCGCCTTCCATCAGCGGGTTCATCCAGCGCTCATGGCCGCCGTCCGAGCTGAAGGGCAGGAAGGGCAGTTCGCGGGACTCCGAGCTCATGCCGTAGACGCGCGAGGTATTCTGCAGATGATGCGTCAGCGGACCATGCTCGACGGCCACACCCTTCGGCAATCCGGTCGATCCCGAGGTGTACATGACATAGGCGAGCTGATCCTTATGCGTGGGAAGATAGAGCGGCGTATCCGGCTCGCCGTCGAGATCGAGCTTGTCGAGTTCGAGGATAATCGCATCGAGCTCTTCCGGCAGCCGGTGGCGCAGCCAGCTGTGGGTCAGGACGATCTTGACGCCGCCGTCGCGCAGGATGTGGTGGTTGCGCGCCGGCGGATGGTCGGGCTCGACGGGGATATAGGCGCCGCCGGCCTTCAGCGTGGCGAGAATGCCGACGATCGCCTCCGGCGAACGCTTGATGAAGATCGCGACTGTCACCTCGGCACGAACGCCGAGCTGCCGCAGCCGATGCCCGAGGCGGTTGGTGCTCGCCTCCAGCCAGCCATGGCTCCACTCCTCGTCGCCATAGACGATCGCGGTCTTCTCAGGCGTCCGGCGCGAATGGGCCGATATCAGCTCATGGACCGGCCGGTCATCGTTGACGGCGTCGTCCTCATAAGGGGCCGACAACCAGTCGAGCTCGTCGCTGCCGACGAGTTCGATATCCCTAATCCTGAGATTTGGCTGCGCGACGATCTGTTCGAGCACCAGGCGGAAATGCTTGGCGACGCGGGCGATCAGGGCGCCGTCGTAAAGATCCTGGGCGTAATCGACCAGCCCGAATGCGCCGCCTTCCAGACGCGCCTCAACGACCAGGGAAAGCTCGCTGTCGGCGCGCGCGCCTAATAGTTCCAGATTCGCCGCATCTCTCACGACCGGATAGGGTTCGCGGAATTCGAACAGCGCCTTGACCACGGCCTCCTGGGCGGCCGCTTCATCGACGACCAGTTCCTGCGTGATGCGCTCCAGCGGCACGAGCCGGCGAAGCCCCTCCTCCGTCACCGACGAGATCGCCGCGACGACATCGTCGAGCGAATGCCGGGAGGCGAGCGGCAGGACGAGGGGAAGCACCTGTTCGGCGCGGCCGCGGCTGGCGAAATGCTCGTTGCGGGCGCGCGCAACAAGGAGGCCGGTCAGCAAAGCATAGTTGCCGCTGTAACGCGCAAGCAGCGCGCAGAAGGCGGCGTGCAGCACGCGCTCGACCTGATATCCCTTGCCCTGCGCATGCTGTTCGAGCCTGCCCCACAGCTCGGGCTCGATTGCAAACCGATGCTCAGCCCGCGCCACGCCGGCAAGGCCGCCGCTGTTGAAGCGGGTGGGAAAGGTCGAGGCCGCATAGTCGAGACCGATCGTCTCGCGCCAATAGGTGAGCGCTTCGCGCGCCGCATCCGTCTCCAGCCATTCTTCCTCCCGCATTCCGGCCGAAATTTCCGCCGGCCGCATGTCACCGCCGGATTGGCCGTCGAGAATGCGCGCCAGCGAAGCGGCAAGAACGGATTTTTCCCGGTCGTCTGAGATGATCGGATGCAGCACGATCGTCAGCAGTGATTGCCCATCGGCAAGCCGGATGATCTGGATGCGCGCACCCGGCCCTTCCAGCAGATCGAAGCGCTTGTCGCGGAAGGCTTTTCGCACGGCCAAGGCTTCAGCCTCTGAAAGAGCGGCTCCTTCCTTGCCGAGGATTTCGATCGGCACGGCGTTCGACGCGCCGCGATACTGCTCGATGCGACCGCCCGCCAGCCGGCGGAAGCGGGTGGCCAGCGACGGGTTCTCAGCCACGAGCGCGCGGCAGGCGCCGGTAAGCGTCTCGACGTTGATTGCGGCACTCAATCGCAGCCCGATGATCTGGTCGGGAAAGACGGTGTAGTTGCCGATCTGCTCCAGCGACCAGATGCGCTTCTGCGCGATCGTCAGCGGAAAGCTCTCGAAGACGGCGTCCACAGCATCGGTCGGGCGGGCATCGGCGAAATTGGTAATCTGCTTGTTCATCTTGCCATCCAGACCTTTTCAGAGACGCGCATCGGCTGATATGGCCGAGCGCAGGGAAAGCGGGCGCGGATCGGCCCAGACGTCGCGGATATGGGCAAGGCATTCCTGGCGCGAACCGGCAAAACCCGCCGCCTGCCAGCTCACCGGAATCCGCTTGTCCTGCGGCCAGACCGAGTAGTGATGCTCGGTGTCGAGGACGACGATCCAGAGATCGTCGCGGGGCTCAAGATTGTCCATTCGAAGCTCCTGCAGAGATTGTCGTCATGCGCAAATGACGGATCCCCCCTGCTGGAGTTTAGAAAATTGCTGAGAATTTTTTTCTTCGTTTACCCCTAAATCCGCCCAGGGATGGATCGTCATTCTACCAAATCGGCGCAGGAGCGGGCTTCATGCTCGCAGCATCAAAAGCCCTGCCGATCAAGGAGAACATCATGGATTTCGACGCCGCCAAGCAAAGGCGGGTTCTGCAGGCGCGCAGCTATGTCAGGCTTGCCCCCAATATCGTCCATCTCAACACCGCACACGGCAATCACGAAGTCGCCCTCCAAGTCGAAGCCGGCATCGCCTCGCTGACCTTCTACGAGGGAAATCCCGTGCAATCGGCGGAGCTTCTCATGGCGGCCGCCGAAGCGGTGACGGCGCAAGACCGCTCGATCAAATCGGTCGCTTTCGAAGGCCATCAGGCGAGCCTTCCCCGGTACATTTCAGGCATCGACGGACGGCTCGATTCCGCCATCCTCTGGCAATGGCCCTCCCCGTGGCTGCCACAGATGTCCTATCCGCTGCCGTCCGTGCAGGAGATGACGGCAGGCCGCTATCATCCGCGCCGGCCGGCAAAGCCGAAGGGCACGGTATACCAGCGCTTCATCCCGTGGCTGGAGCGGGATATCAGCTTCAGGGTGGCCGATCCCGAGACCGATCTTGCGGTCTTCCATCGCTGGATGAACGACGAGCAGGTCAACACGATCTGGGAGGATGCGGGCTCGATCGACAAGCACCGGGAGATCCTGGAAGAGAGGATCGCCGATCCGCATGTCCTGCCGCTGATCGGCAGTTTCGCCGATATTCCCTTCGGCTATTTCGAGGTCTACTGGGCCAAGGAGAACCGGCTCGGTCCCTATTATGATGCCGACGATTACGATCGTGGATGGCATGTGGCGATCGGCGAGCCGGATTATCGCGGCAAGAAATGGATCAGCGCCTGGCTTCCCTCGCTGATGCATTTCATCTTCCTCGACGATCCCCGCACCAGGCGCATCGTCGGCGAGCCGCGCGCCAGCCACGAGCAGCAGATCCGCAATCTCGACCGCTCGGGCTTTGCCAAGGTCAAGCATTTCGATTTTCCGCACAAGCGGGCGCTTCTCGTCATGCTGACCCGCGAGCGCTTCTTCGGTGATCATCTCTGGGTGCCCGCATCATGAACGACATGAGCGAGATGAGCGGCAGCCTGCGGAAACGGCGGCTTGCCCCGGAAGATCTTGCCAGCCCGCAGCTTTTCCGGCTGCTGCTGCGCCTCGGCCTACCCGCCATGTTCGGCCTGTCGATCAATGCCGCGCATCACACGATCAACATGATCTTCGTCGGCATGATCGGCGAAGACCAGATCGCCGCGATCATGATCGTGCTGCCGATCCTGATGCTCGTCGCCGCCTTCGGCGAAGGCATCGGCGTCGGCGTGGCGACCGAGGTCGGCCGGGCGCTCGGCGCCGGCGACCGGTCGAGGGCGAGCACGCTTGCCTCGATCAGCCTTGCAGCCGGCATCGCCTTCGGCGCGGCAAGCGCCATCGCCATCGTCGCGTTCCCATCTTTCCTGCTGTTCGGCGCGACACCCGCCATCGAGCCGCTTGCACAGCATTATCTCCTCATCATCGCGGTCTCGATCCCGCTGACGATGGCGCAGATCATCCTCGATTTCCTGGCGATCGCCGAGGGCAATGCCCGCTTCAGCATGTGGACGCTGGTCGCCTGCTTCGCGCTGAACATCGTCCTCGACCCGATCATGATCTTCGGCTTCGGTCTCGGCCTGCAGGGGGTGGCGATTGCGACGATCCTCTCCCAGCTCGTGGCGCTCTCCATCTACGGCGCCTATCATGCCAGAAGGCTCGGCACGATCCGACTGACGTTCGGCTGGCGGTTCGGCGATCTCAGGCATCTCAGGCCGGTGCTTGCCGTGGGCGCGCCGACGACGCTGACGAGCCTTGCGACGGCCGGCGCAATCGCCGCGATGCTGTCGGTCGCCGGCACTTATCACGGTGAAGACGGCATTGCCGGGGTCGGGATCGCCCTGCGGCTGCTTGCGGTCGGCGCACTTCCCGTCATCGGCATTTCGCTCGGGGCGCAGGCCATCCTGAGTTTTGCCTGGGGCCGCGGGGATATATCACGGGTGCTCTCGTCAGCCCGCATGCTGACCGCCGTCACCAGCGCGGTCGGCGGCGTCTACGGACTGGCGGCGATCATCTTTTCCGAACACCTCGCCTCATTCTTCACCGACGATGCATCCGTGATGTCGATCGCAGGCCAGGCGATCGTCGCGACCCACCTCCCCTTCCTGCTGTTCGGCATCCGGCAGACCGTGCTGATCCTCTTTCAGGCGCAGGGCAGGCCGAAAGCCGCCCTTGCCGTCGGCCTGGCGCAGAACGGATATCTTCTATTTCCGCTGCTTGCCCTCCTGCCGCCCTTCTTCGGTTTTTCCGGCCTGCTCTGGGCCATGTTCCTGGCCTCGGCGCTCACCGGCCTGCTGTCATGCTTCTGCCTGGCAAGGTCGCTCGGCGCCCTTCGGCAGCGCTCGGCCGAACCTCTGAGCGCTATCCGTCCCCATCCCCGCTTTTGTCCATGAAAGGATCATCATGAACCAGTCCTTCAGCCCGCGCGACCTTGGCGCCCATGCGGCCGCCGACGATCTCTTCACGCCCGTCGACCCGGCCGCCTTCAACGCCGTGTCGCCGCCGATCTTCCAGACCTCGCTCTTCACCTATGACAGTTATGAGGCGATGGAGGATGTCTTCGCCGGCCGGGCGCGCAACTTCATCTATTCGCGCGGCGACAATCCGACCGTCCGCGAATTCGAACTGCTGGTCGCCCGCCTCGAAGGCGCGGAGGATGGGCGCGCCTTTTCCAGCGGAACGGCCGCCATCACCTCGACCATTCTCAGCCTCGTGGAAGTGGGCGACCGGGTCGTCGCCGTCCGCCACCTTTATAATGACGTCTACCGCCTTCTCGTGAAGCTGCTCGGCAGGCTCGGCGTCACCGTGGATTTCGTCGATCCCTCCGACCATGACGAGGTGCGCAAGGCGCTGCCGGGCGCCAAGCTGCTCTATCTCGAAAACCCCTCCTCCTTCGTCTTCGAGCTTCAGGACATCGTGGCGCTGTCAGCCATGGCGAAGGAGGCAGGCGTCACTACGATCATCGATAATTCCTGGGCGACGCCGCTCTTCCAGAAGCCGATCCAGCATGGCGTCGATATCGTCATTCACGCCGCCTCGAAATATCTCGGCGGCCACAGCGATACGGTCGCCGGCGTCGTCGTCGGTTCGAAGGAGGCGATCGCCAGGATCAACTCGACCTCCTATCCCTATGTCGGCGCCAAGCTTTCGCCCTTCGAGGCCTGGCTCCTGCTGCGCGGCATGCGTACGCTGCGCGTCCGTCTCAAGGAACATGAACGCAGCGGGCTTCTGCTCGCCGACCGGCTGAAGCAACATCCCGACATCGCGCGCGTCCGCCACCCAGCCTTTCAGGATCATCCCGGCCGGGCGACGCTGTCGGGTTATGCCGGGCTCTTCGCCTTCGACCTCACGCCCGACATCGATGTGGCGCGCTTCGTCAACGCGCTGCGCGAGATCCGCCTCGGCGTCAGCTGGGGAGGACCGGAAACACTCGTGGTCCCGGCCAAGGTCGCGCTGCAGATCCCCGACCGGATGACCACCTTCATCCGGTTCGGCGTGAGCGAACAGACAATTCGTTTCGCCGTTGGGCTGGAAGAACCGGAACTGCTGTGGAGCGACCTGCAGCAGGCGCTGCACGCCGCACGGCGGTAGTATCCCGGCGAGGTTCATGATCGGGGCCGGCGGGTTCGGTGATCGCCGAATGGCAATGCTGCTCCGCCGCCTTGATCATGAAATTGACGAGCGTCCTCGAGACGCCGAGTTCGGCCGCTATATCCTTCTGCGGCACACCGTTCAGGCGATGGCGGATGAAGGCGTCGTTGGTCCGCTTCGGCAGCGCTTCCAGCGAGGCGAGCACATCGCGTAAAGTCTCGGCGGCGACGAGTTGGTCGAGCACGGTCGGGATCGGAGCGGTAATCTCCTGCACCTGGTCTATCGACCTATAGTTGTTCATCTGCTGACGCCGCCGCCGGCTCTCGTCGAGCGCGAGGTTATAGACCATCCGGAATGCGTAACCGATGGGGCAACGAATGCCTTCGACATTCACCCCGTAAGCCTTGATGACGCCATCCTGAAATATATCCTCAGAATATGACCTTGATTTGACAACGCTTTCAATCGTTTTAAGGAGTTTTTCCTTGTTTTCGATCATCGCGTTGACAACCGCATTTCCGTTCACATCACGATGCGATGCTCGCATTGTCCTGTACCCTTTTTACAAATGGAAAATCAGGCTCTGTCGTTGCTGGTCGGTTCGGCCTCGGTGCTGCCTTTGAACAAAGGTACACGATTTGATTGCAGTGTCTAATTTAAGGTGATAACAGGAGTCAAGTTTAAATCGGCCGACCGGAGACGAGAAAAAATGGGACGAACAGTTGAGATCCTGACGGGCAAGGCGGAGCTCTGCCGATCGATCATGGGCGCCCTGCCCGACTGGTTTTCGGAGCCCGAGGTCATCGAGGCGAGCGCGGAGGCGGTCGAGGATCTGCCGGTGTTCGGCTATGTCGAGGCGGATGTCGTCACCGCCATGATCGCGCTGAAGCCGCACCTGCCCGGCGCCGTCGAGATCGCGCTGATCGCGACGCGGCCGGAATATCACGGCCATGGCGCCGGACGGCATCTCGTCGATGCGGCCGAACGCTTCGCCCATCAATCGGGCGCCCGGCTGCTGACGGTCAAGACACTCGCGCCGCGCGGCCGCGACGAACCGCAATTCGAGGCGACCCGCCGCTTCTACGACCGGAACGGCTTCGTCAGGGCGGAGGTGTTTGCCAAGCTCTGGCACGAAGACCATCCGTGCCTGTTCATGGTCAAGCCGCTCGCCGGAAAACAGCCGAGCGAGACCGCGCTTTGAGACGACGGAACTTTCTTCTGGGCGCGCTGGCAATGACCAGCACACCTTTCGTCGCGCGCGCCGGCGACGGCGGCGTCGTCTCGCTCGATTACGGACTGGCATCGACGATGCTGGCGCTCGGCAGCGTGCCGCGTGCGATCGCCGCGCTGCGGAACTGGCCGGAATGGGTTGTCGAGCCGTCTATGCCGCCTGATGTCGTCGATGTCGGCACCACGTCGGAGATCAATCTCGAAGTTCTCACCAGCCTCCGGCCGTCGCTGATCCTCAGCACGCCGTTCCTGGCGGCGCTGGATGAAAAGCTCTCCCGCATCGCGCCCGTGGAGACCTTCACCGTCTATGCCGAGAACGGCGATGCGCTCGACCGCTCCTATGCCGAAACGCTGCGTCTCGGCGCCATGCTCGGGCGACAGCGGCAAGCGGAGGCGTTTCTGTCCCGCGCCGATGCGACGTTCGGCCAGTTGCGCGAGCGGGTGAAAAGCCTGTCCGCACCGCCTGTCGCCGTCATCAACTTCATCGACCAGAGGCATGCGCGCATCTATGGCGGCCCCGGGCTTTACGGCGGCGCCATGAGACGCATCGGCCTGGAAAATGCCTGGAACGGCAAGGCGAGCTATTGGGGATTTCAGACGATTGGCCTGGAGCAACTCGCCGAACTCGGCGAAGACGCCCACCTCGTCGTCGTGTCCCCGCTGCTTCCGCCCGATGTCCTGACCCGGCTTTCCGAAAGCCCGCTCTGGACCAGCCTTCCCTTCGTCCGGCGGCAGCGGATCTCGGTCGTTCCAGGCGTCCTGATGTTTGGAATGGTCCAGGAGGCGCTGCGCTTTTCGGCCCTGATGGTCGATGTTCTGGAGACTGCCGCCTGATGAACGCGCAATTTTCCCGCTTCGGCGCGCCGGCACTTGCGGCGCTGCTGCTGTTTTCAGGCCTCGGCCTGGCCGTCCTCGATCTCCTGCCGGCGCTGCCGCATCTGGAGACGACGGGCGGTTACGACGCTCAGCACCTGCTGCTTCTCTATTCCACGCTGCCGCGCATGGCGACGGCGCTGATCACGGGAGCCGCGCTCGCGCTGTCGGGAACGATCCTGCAGCAAGTGCTGCGCAATCCGCTGGCCTCGCCGACGACGCTCGGCGTCTCGGCGGGCGCCAATCTGGCGCTGGTTTCCGCCATGCTCGCCGTCCCCTCATTGGCGGGATGGGGCCGCGACGCGGTCGCGCTCGGCGGAAGCGCCGCTGCCGCTTTCGCCATCTTTTCGATCAGCGCCCGGCACGGCTTTTCGCCCTTTTCCCTCATCCTGTCGGGCATGATCATCGGCCTCTGGTGCGGCGCGGCGGCGGCGATCCTCATTCTGATGAACGATCAATATCTCTCAGGGATCTTCATCTGGGGCGCCGGCTCGCTCTCTCAGCAAAGCTGGGCGATCCCGCTGTCGCTGCTGCCGAAGGTGGCGCTACTTGCCGCCCTTGCCCTTCTCGCCACTCGGCCGCTGGCGCTGAGCCAGCTCGGCGATGCCGGCGCAACCAGCCTCGGCCTGCCGATCAAATGGGCGCGGGGCTTCATCCTGGCGATCGCGATTGCGCTGAGCGCCCTCGTCACCAGCGCCGTCGGCGTCATCGGCTTCATCGGGCTGGTCGCCCCGCAGATCGTCCGGCTGGCCGGCGCCAGGCGCATCCTCAGTCAATTGGTCTGGTCGCCGGTCGCAGGCGCCGGCCTTCTTCTCCTGACGGACGAGACCATCAAGCTTCTTGCTCCCGGAGATTTCGTGCCGACGGGCGCGGTGACGGCATTGCTCGGCGGGCCGATCCTGATAGCGCTTCTGCCGCGCCTCGCCACCGCCTCGCGCGCGCTGCCTGCCATGACCTCGCCACGGCTTGCGACCGGCCGCAAAACGGCACCGCTTGCCCTGCTGCTCCTCTCGGTCGTTGCACTAGCGATCGCCGCGATCTTCTTCGGCCGCGCGCCCGACGGCGCTTGGGGCTGGCTGCCGGCCGCCTCATGGGACGAGATCCTACCGCTTCGCCTGCCGCGCGTCGCCGCGGCGTTCGGCGCCGGAACCGTGCTCGGCGTGACCGGACTGATCCTGCAGCGGCTGACCGGAAACGAAATGGCAAGCCCCGAAGTGCTCGGCGTATCGGCCGGGGCGACCCTCGGCGTCGCGGCCGCCCTCTTCGCCTTTACCGCGCCGGGGCTCACCGTCCAGCTTGCCTTTGCCGGCGGCGGAGCGCTTGCCGTGCTGCTGCTGATCTTCCTTTTGAGCGCCCGTTCCGGCTTCGGCCCGAACCGCGTGCTGCTCGCCGGCATCGCCTTCGGCGCGATGCTCGATGCCGGGATCGGCGTCCTTGCCGCAAGCGGCGATCCCCGCGGCCTCGCGCTCATCCGCTGGATGGCCGGCTCGACCTATTTCGTCGACAATACGGTTGCCGCAAGCGCCCTCTCGATCGCGCTTGCCTGCCTCATCGCCACCTTTCTCGCCAGCCGATGGCTTGCGCTGCTGCAACTCGGCCCGGAGGCGGCAAGCGAACTCGGCCTCAGGATCGTCCCCACGCGCGCGGTCCTGTTCGGGCTCTCGGCGATCATGACGGCAGCCGCGACACTTGTCGTCGGCCCCTTGAGCTTCATCGGCCTGATGGCGCCGCACCTCGCCCACGGCCTCGGCCTTCGCCGCCCCTCCACCCAGCTCCTCGCCGCCGCCCTCATCGGCGCGACCCTGCTCGTCATCGCCGACTGGGCCGGCCGCATGGCCGCCTTCCCCTATCAGGTGCCCGCCGGCTTGATCTCCGCCCTTGTGGGAGCGCCGATGCTGCTGATCGTTCTGCGCCGGCGGGCGTGAGGGCGCGGCAGTGTCGTCATAGACGGAATGTAATATTTGGTTTGCGGCTATGGCTGCCCCCAATCCTTGTCAGGGTCGGTGCCGGCAGGCGGAGGAGGGGCAGGCAGCAACCACTCAGGCCGAGGTATAGGAGATCAATGCCGCCCGTCCGGCAGCGGGCAGGCTTCGCCGCAGCCGCCGACGCCGGGCAGGTTGTAGCGCAGGCAGCAGACCTTGCGGCGGGCGAATTCGAGGCCGCATTGCTGGCGTGCCATGCGGATCATGCCGAACATCGGGTTGCGGCCGCCGCCCGGCCATTGCGCGTCATCGAGCAGCGCCAGGCCGCCTTCGACGAGGGCGAGCTCATGGCGATGGGCGATCTCTTTCAGAATCCAGGAGAGATAGGCCGCGACATTGTTCCAGAGGAGCTTCGGCGCGACGCCGGCATTGGCGGCGATCGCCGCGATGACGGGCTCGGCATGGCCGAGCATCAGCCGGTGAAGCTCGCCGGCCGGATCGGTGGTCGGCTCAGGACTGGCGGACATCACGAATGCTTCCGGCTCGCCTGTCTGTTCGTTGCAGACGAGTGAGAGCCGGTCGATCTCCATCGGCAGCGCGATGCGGTTCACGAACATATGGACGCTCGGCGCGATCGTCAGCATGCTGAAATAATAAAGCGTCCACATGGAGACGATTGCGCGGCGGTCGCTGCCCGGAAACTTCTGGCCATAGCGGGCGATGATCCCGTCAAAGACGTCACGGTCGCCGAGATCCCGGCAGGGAACGACCAGGCCTGTCTGCGAGGGAGAACTGAGCAGCTTGCCGCGGCAATAAGCGAACGGGCCGTCGCCCACCAGGCCGTCGAGATCGACGGCCTGGTGGGCGATGGAATGATCAGCGATCGAAGGACGCTCTGACGGCCCGTTCATCTCCACCGCCATGCCTACCACCGATACTTCAAGGTGCCGGTCATGTTGCGGCCCTGGCCGAGATAGCAGAAGCCCTCTTCGCACACTGTTTCGCGCTCATCGGCAATATTGCGGATGGCGAAGGCTGCCGTCAGGCCCTCGTATTTCTTGTCGACCGCGCCGAAATCATAGGAGGCCGATGCATCGACATAGAAAGTCGCAGGATTTTTCGAGGTGTTGGCGACATCCGTCCAGGTCTCGCCGATGTAGCGCACGCCGGCGCCAACCGACAGACCGTTGAAGGGATTGCTTTCCTGGAAGGTATAGTTCGCCCACAGGCTCGCAATATGGGTCGGGGTCACGGCAGGAGTATTTCCGACGTTGTTACCCCCGGTCACTTCGGAGTCGTTGTAGGTGTAGGCCGCAATGATATCGAGACCGTCGGCGATTGCCGCGCGGGCTTCGAGTTCGATACCCTTTCCAGTCACTTCGCCCTGGGAGTCGTAGGCAAAGGTCAGTGGGTCGGCGAGCCTCGGCTTATTCTGCTCGACGATGTGATAGGCGACGGCCGAGAGCAGGATATCGGAGCCGGGAGGCTGGTACTTCACGCCGACTTCGTATTGCTCGCCCTTGGTCGGCGGAAGAATTGTGTTGGTTGCCGATCGGTTGGTGACCGGATCGAAGGAGGTCGCGTAGGAAACGAACGGCGCGATGCCGTTGTCGAAGAGGTAAAGCGCGCCTGCCTGTACGGAGAAGGCATTCTTGTCGACATCCTCCGAGCTGACCGAGGGCAAGGTCGAATCTCGCGTCTGGTCCACCCAGGTCTGCCGACCGCCGAAGTTGAAGCGCCAGTTTCCGACCTCGACCTGGTCCATGGCGTAGATGCCGACCTGCCGCATATCGGCATCGGAAGCCAGGAAATTATAGTCCGGTGTTGAGCCCGAGACTCCGTAAGTCGGATTGGCGATATCGAAGTCGAATGCCGGATCGGCGGCTCCGAAGCCATAGCCAAAGCTCGACTTGAGATTGGTGTAGTCGAGCCCGAACAGCATCGTATGCGCAAGCGGACCTGTATCGAACTTCGCTTCGAGCTGGTTGTCGACCTGGAAGACGTTCATTTCGTCCCGGATCGCATTCGTGCCGCGATGCGCGACGGTCCCGGTCCAGCCGGTAACGCCGAGGTAGCGAGCCCTGAGATCGAGATGCGAATAACGCAGGTTCTGCCGGAAGGTAAGGCCGTTGTCGAATTCATGCTCGAACTGGTAGCCAACCTGCTGCTGCTTGACCTTCTGGTAGTCATAGTCGGGGTCGCTCTGCCTGATATCGAGAATCCTGCCGTCCACGGTCGTGATCGCGCCGACATTGGCGTCGGTTTCGTCGGACTGCGCCAGACCGTATACCGTGAAGGTCGTGCCCTCGTCAGGCTTCCAGGTAAAGGACGGCGCCAGGAAATAGCGGTCGTCGGCAATATCGAAATTGGTGTCGCCGCGGCGGGCGAGGCCGACGATGCGATAGAGGAAATCGTCGTTGCCTTCGCTGATCGGCCCGCCGAAATCGAACATCCCCTGCACCCGGTCCTTGGTGCCGTAGGTAATGCCGACTTCACGGACCGGCTCTTCAGTCGGAAGCTTAGAGATCTTGTTGACGAGACCGCCCGGCGATCCCGAGCCGTAGAGAACCGATACCGGCCCCTTGATCACCTCGACGCGCTGCAGCTGATAGGGATCGGTGCGGAACGTGCCGTAATTGATATAGGGCTGGCGCAGTCCGTCACGATAGTCGCCGACCGTCGTGGCGTTGTAGCCGCGAATATAGATCTGGTCGAAACGCGGATCGAAGCCGCTCGTTCCTGTCGTCACGCCGGCCGTGTAACGCACCGCCTCGATGACCGACTGCGCGCCGCGCTGCTCGATTTCCTTCTCGGTGGTGACGGAGATCGAACGCGGCGTCTCGACGAGCGGCGTGCTGATCTTGGTCGCACCGGCGCTGTTCTTGGCAGTCACCGACGTCCGGTCGGTCTTGCTATCAGAGGCTGCACCCTGGATGACGATCGGTTCCAGCGTCGTCGCGGTGTCACCTGTGGAAGCGCTCTGGGCGGCGGCCGGCGATGCTGCAATGCCGATCAGGACGATCGCGGTCGTGGCAAATAGGGTATCTCTATAAATTCGCGATACATTATTAGAAACATTCAAAAAAACATGCGCCATTGCTTGGTCCCCAGTCTCAGATGCGGGCGGAACCTATGGAGCGATGCAAGCTGTGTCAATATAATATGATTATTTTTATCATCTTTTGAGAGATAAAAATCCGGGATGTGGCGCTCCCGAAGAGGTTGCACGGAAATCCTGGTTATCAAGGTTTGCCGAGGTCGCCGCCGGCATCGCCCGGGAATGCCGAAAGAGGCTGCCGTCAACCCAGTCGTCAAAGGCGATTGTGCCGCACATCAGGCCATCGACATTCGATCCGGCAAACTCCGAATTGTGCGAGATGTGGGCTTGAAAACTGCCGGATATGGGTGATTGATCTGGGCAACGGGTCGCAATCATCGGAGCGGGTGGAGTCCATGACGACATATTTTGGCGCGATAGCAGATGATTTCACCGGCGCGACCGATCTCGCCGGCCTGCTGGCGCGATCCGGCGTGCGGGTGTCCTTGAGGATCGGCGTGCCGCAGGAGCCGCCTGCCGACACCGCGCCGCTGGAAATCATCGCGCTGAAATGCCGGACCGCGCCGGTCGGCGAAGCGGTGGCCGAAACGCAGACCGCGCTCGATTGGCTTCGCAAGGCCGGCGCCGAGCGGTTTTTCTGGAAATACTGCTCGACGTTCGATTCGACGCCGCAGGGCAATATCGGCCCGGTCGCCGAAGCCCTGATGAAGGCTCTCGGAACGACGCAGACGATCTATTGTCCGGCCTTTCCCGAAAACGGCCGCTCCATCTTCATGGGCAATCTCTTCGTCGGCGAACAGCCGCTTGCCGAAAGCCCGATGAAGGATCATCCGCTGACGCCGATGCGCGATTCGAACCTGCTGCGCCTGCTGGCGCCGCAGGTGACGTCGCCCGTCGGGCTTGCCAACCGGCATAGCGTGGCGAAGGGAGCGGCGGCGCTGCGCGACAGGCTTGCGCTGCTGCGAAGCGAGGGCGTTGCCCACGTCGTCGTCGATGCCGTGGCGAATGACGATCTCTTCCTGATCGCAGAGGCCTGCCATGACATGACGCTGCTGACCGGCGGCAGCGCCATCGCCATGCCGCTGCCGGAGATCTGGCTGAAGCAGGGTCTGCTCGCGCGCCACGAGACCGGCCGCGATCACCGCTTCGAAAATGGGCCGGCCATCGTTCTCTCCGGCAGCTGCTCGGCCATGACGAACCGCCAGGTCTCGGCCTTTCTGTCGGAGCCGCGGCCAAGCCTGAAACTGGACCCGCTCGAACTCGCGGAAAATGGACATGGGGCGGCCCTCGACTGGCTCTTGCGCCAAGATCTCGCCGCCACGCCGATCATCTACGCCACCGCGGCACCGGACGCCGTGCGCGCAGCGCAGGAGAAGCTCGGCACCGAACGCGCCGGTGCACTCGTCGAAGAGACCCTCGCCGCCTGCGCCGCCAAGGCAAGGGATCTTGGCGTCAGGCGTTTCGTCATCGCCGGCGGCGAGACGTCGGGTGCCGTGACCAAGAGCCTCGGCATATCGAGGCTCGATGTCGGGGCCGAAATCGCGCCCGGCGTGCCCTGGTGTTTTGCCCGCACCGGAAATCACGATGTCGCCATCACCCTGAAATCGGGAAATTTCGGCAGCGAAGACTTTTTCGCCAAGGCCCTTACGGTGCTCGACAGATGACAGAAGAATCCCGCCTGCGCGAACTCATCTGCACCCTGGCGAAATCTCTGTTCGACCGCGGCCTTACCCATGGCTCGACCGGCAATATTTCGGCCCGCACGCCGGATGGCGGGCTGCTCGTGTCGCCGACCGGCTCCAGCTTCGGCCGGCTCGATCCTTCCCGCCTCAGCCGCTTCGACGCCGAGGGCCGGCATCTGAGCGGCGATCAGCCGACCAAGGAAATGCCGCTGCACACCGCCTTCTACGATACGCGCAGCCAGGCGGGCGCGGTCGTCCATCTGCACTCCTGCCATGCCGTGGCGTGGTCGCTGATGCCCGATGTCGATGAGGACGACTTTCTGCCGCCGCTGACGCCCTATGCCGTCATGCAGCTTGGCCGGGTGAAGCTCCTGCCCTTCTTCCGGCCGGGCGATCCGGCCATGGGCGAAGCCGTGCGGGGGCTTGCCGGAAAGCGCTCCGCGGTGATGCTCGCCAATCACGGTCCCGTCGTCGCCGGCAAGGATGTGGAAGCGGCCTGCAACGCGATCGAGGAGCTGGAAGCCAATGCGCGGCTTGCGGTGCTGACCTGCGGCTGCCGCCCGCGACTTTTGAACAAGGGGCAGGTTGCCGATATCGTGACGCATTTCAATGTGGAGTGGGAAGCATGAAGTTTTCCGCAAATCTCGGCTTCCTCTGGAACGACCGCCCCCTCCCCGATGCCATTCGCGCGGCCAAAGGCGCCGGTTTCGATGCGGTGGAATGCCACTGGCCCTATGGCGTGCCCGTTTCGGAAACGAAGGCGGCGCTCGAGGAAACCGGTCTTTCGATGCTCGGCCTCAACACCAGCCGCGGCAATGTCGCGATCGGGGAAAACGGTCTTTCCGCGCTGCCGGGCCGGGAAGCCGATGCGCGGGCGGCCATCGATGAAGCGCTTGCCTATGCCGCTGGGGTTTCCGCATCGGCCGTTCATGTCATGGCCGGCAATTCCAGCGGGCCGCGCGCCCGGCGCGCATTCTGCGAAAATCTCGGCTATGCCTGCGATGCTGCCGGGGAAGCCGTCACCATCCTCATCGAGCCGCTCAATCCTTACAATGCGCCCGGCTATTTCCTGAACGGCGCGGAGCAGGCGGCCGACATCATCCGCGAGGTCGGCAGGCCCAATCTGCGCCTGATGTTCGACTTCTATCATATCCAGATCATCGAGGGCGACGTGACCCGCCGCTTCGAGACGCTGCTGCCGCTGATCGGCCATGTCCAGATCGCGTCGGTGCCGGACCGGGGAACGCCTGACCACGGCGAGCTCGATTACGGCTATGTGCTGTCGCGCGTCGCCGAACTCGGCTGGCGGCAGCCGATCGGCGTGGAATATCTGCCGCGCGATGTCGCCAACCCCGACATGTCGTGGCTCGCCCGCCATCGATAAGGCATCGGATCATCAACGCAGCGTGAGCGAAAGGAACGAGCATGGGTGACAAACCGGTTATCGGCTTCATCGGCCTGGGTTTCATGGGCCACGGCATGGCAAAGAATATCCGCAAGGCAGGCTATGAATTGTGGGTGCGCGGCCGCAGCAACCGCAAACCCGTGGAGAGCCTGCTGTCGATGGGCGCGAAGGAGGCCGCAAGCCCGAGCGACATGGCGGCAAGGTGCGACATCATTTTCATCTGCCTGTCGACCTCGGCGCAGGTGGAAGCCGTGATCGGCGCGGATGACGGCATTCTCGCCAGCGCCAGGCCCGGCCTCATCGTGGTGGATACCTCGACCTCGGATCCCGGCTCGACCGCAGGACTCGCGGCCGAACTCGCTTCCAGGGGAATGCGTATGGTCGATGCGCCGCTCGGGCGCACGCCGAAGGAGGCGGAGGAAGGAACGCTCGATGCCATGGTCGGATGCGACGACGCGCTGTTCGAGCGCGTGCGGCCGGTGATCGACTGCTGGGCGGGCCGCATCACCCGGACGGGGCCTGTCGGCAGCGGCCACAAGATGAAGCTCCTGATGAACTTCATCGGCATGAGCTACGGCGCGCTGTATTCCGAAGCGGTGACGCTCGGCGCCAAAGTCGGCATCTCGCCTCAGATGATCCGCGAGGTGATCGGCCCGAGCCGCCTCGGAAACGGCTTCTTCGAAACTTTCATGCGCTATGTCGTCGAGCGCGATCGCGACGCCCATAAATTCGCCATCGCCAATGCCGCGAAAGACCTGCGCTACATCAACAACATGGCCGCCGACGCGCAGGTGATGTCCGTCATGGCCTCGGCCGCCCGGCATTATTACACGCATGCGGAAGCAACCGGCCATGGCGACGATTACGTGCCGATGCTGAGCGACCATGTCGCGGCGCTGAACGGCATCGTCATGGAAGACGAAGTGCGGAAGGGTGCTGCAAAGGACGCACCCTGAGGTCATCCGCCGAGACCGAAGAACATCCTCCCCTTGCTGATTGCGACGGCCGAGCCTTCGCGAATGTTTGATTGCGCCGTTACCGCAGGCCGCAATCAAATGCTGTCCCAGCCATCACTCGGACGTTATAACGAGCGCAATCATATGAAGAGGATTCATGAATGCCTCGTGAGAACATCAATGACCTTATGGCTTTCGTGGCCGTGGCACGCGAGCGGAGCTTCACGAGGGCTGCGGCCAAATCGGGCGTCTCGCAATCGGCGCTCAGCCACACCATCCGCCAGCTGGAGGCAAGGCTCGGCGTGCGGCTGCTCACCCGCACCACGCGCGCGGTATCGCCCACCGAAGCCGGCGAACGCCTGCTCGAGGGCATCGCTCCGCATTTCGACGAGATCGAAATGCAGATCGATGCGCTGAGCGCGCTCCGCGACAAGCCGGCCGGCACCATCCGCATCGCCGCCTCCGACTATGCGATCAGGCATTTCTTATGGCCAAAGCTTAGAAAATTTCTTCCCGCCTATCCGGATGTGAAGGTCGAGCTTGCGCTCGACAACGGCCTGACCGACATCGTCACGGAGCGTTACGATGCCGGCGTGCGGATGGGCGAGCACCTGGCGAAGGATATGATCTCGGCGCGCATCGGCCCCGACTTCTGTCTCGCCGTCGTCGGCGCGCCGTCCTATTTCGCCAACCATCCGGAACCGCTGCATCCCCAGGACCTCGTCGACCACCGCTGCATCAATTTCCGCCTGCCGACATCGGGCGCATTCTACGTCTGGGAGTTCGAGGAAGACGGCAGAGAACTCAGGATCCGGGTGGATGGCCAGGTGGGCTTCAACAATATCTTCGACGTGCTGGATGCAGCGCTCGACGGCTTCGGTCTCGCCTATATTCCCGAGGATATCATCCTGCCTTATGTGGAAGACGGCCGCCTCATGCGCCTGTTGCGGAAATATTCGCCGCACTGGGACGGCTTCCATCTCTACTATCCGAGCCGGCGCCAGTCCTCACCCGCATTTCTCGCGGTGCTCGACGCTTTGCGCCACCGCTGACGGTTTCGGCAAAAGGCGTTCTGTAGTAGGACCGTCTTAACACCGTCCGGGGGAGGCGCATGGACCCGACACACTTGTTCGAGCTCGTCATCGGCATGTTCGTCGCGATCATCGCGCTGCATTACGCCGCCCACAGGCTTCAACTGCCGCCGTCCGTGGCGCTGCTTGCCGGCGGCGCGCTGCTCGCCTTCGTGCCGGGGCTGCCGACCATCGAGGTCGACCCTGCGCTGGTGCTGGTGATCTTCCTGCCGCCGCTGCTGATGGATGGCGCCTGGTCGATCGCGCTGAGGCGCCTGCGCCGCCACATGATCGGCATCGCCTCGCTTGCCATCGGCGCGGTCTTCTTCACCTGTGTCGTCGTCGCCGTGGTGACCCATCTTCTCTTCCCGTCGCTCCCATGGGCCGCCTGCGCCGCTCTCGGGGCGATCGTCTCGCCGCCGGACGCGATCTCCGCCCGCGCCGTGCTGGAGCGGGTGAGGCTGCCGCGGCGCCTGCAGATCCTGCTCGAAGGCGAAAGCCTGCTCAATGACGCGAGCGGCCTGGTGCTCTTCCGTTTCGCCGTGGCCGCCGGCGTCACCGGCGCCTTCAGCGCCGGCGAAGCGGCGACGAGCTTTTTCGTGCTGTCGGTCGGCGGCGCGCTCGTCGGCATTGCCGTCGGCGCGACATGGGTCCTGCTCGTGCGCCGCCTCGGCGACGAGTACCTGATGATCGCCGCCACAGTCCTGCTCTCCTGGACATCCTATCTGCTCGGCGAATTCATCCACGTCTCCGGCGTCATCGCCACGGTGACGGCGGGCCTGATCGCAGGCTGGCACCAGCACACCGTTCTTTCCGCCGCAACGCGCATGCGCGGCACATCCTTCTGGACAGTCCTCGTTTTCCTCATGGAAGCCGCCGTCTTCATCCTGATCGGCTTTTCGCTTAGAGGCGTCGTCGAACGCGGCGGCGGTTTCGAAGTGGTGATCGCCACCATGGGATGGCCGATGCTCGCGATCCTGCTTGCGCTGGCCTTCGCGCGCTTCGCCTGGGTCTTCGGTTCCGATCTCCTGATCGGGTTCTGCAATGCGCTGGGCTTTCGTCGCCACACGCCGCTCGGCCTGCGTGGTTCCGCCGTGCTCGGCTGGGCCGGCGTGCGCGGCGTGGTCACGCTGGCACTGGCGCTCAGCGTGCCGGCGGGTTTCCCCGGCCGCGATTTCATCCTCGTCACCTCCTTTGCCGTCATCCTCGGAACCGTTCTCCTGCAAGGCACCACATTGGGATATGTGATCGGCTCGGCGAGACTGAGCGAACCGGAATCGGAAAAGGCGCGCCTGACCATGAGCCAGGCGGAAGCCGCCATGGCCCAGGCGCAGTTCGTGACCGTGCAAAGCCGGGCCTATGACGGCGACGGCAAACTGATCCACCCGCAATTGCTGGAGAGGTATCAGCGCCGGGCCGTGTCGATCGTCGACTATGCCGCCCGCACGGAGCATTACACGCCCCTGCTCCAGGCCCATTTCGACCTGATCCTCGAAGCCGTCGCCACCGGGCGCCGCGAACTCATCCGGCTCCACCGCGCCGGCGACATCGACGACGAGACGCTGGACGAGCTGGAACGGGATCTCGATCTCGAAGAGCTGAGCGCGATCTCCGCGAAATCATAACGGCGCGCTGCGAGTTTTCAGCCGCGCAATATGCCGCCCGCCGCTTCGACGGCATCCGGCGTATCGACATCGACGAGGGCGCCGTCGCCGATCTCGACATCGACGACGGTCAGACCCGAATTCCGGATCAGCTCGCGCGCGCCTTTGTCCCCCGTCAGGCCTTTCAAACGAGCGTAAAGCGCGCGGGGGAAAATCACCGGATTGCCCGGCTTGCCCCGCGCGGCGGCGCGAATGATGGCTTGGCCTGCGCAACGGCGAAACGCGGCAATGAGGGCGCGGAGATCGGCCGCCGTCAGAGCGGGCATGTCGGCGAGCATGATCATGATCCCATCCGGCCGATCGGCCTCGGCAGCGGCAACGCCGAGCGCGAGCGAGCCGGCAATGCCGGAAGAAAACGCTGCATTCTGGACGATCCTGACCGGCAGCTCCGCGATAACAGCCTGAAGTTCGGCATGCCGGTATCCGGTGACCACGATGACCGACGAGCTCTGGCAATTGCCCGCCGTGATCGCCGACCGGCGAATGAGCGGCACGCCGTCGAATTCGGCAAGCAGCTTGTGAGCGCCGCTCATGCCCATCCGGCTCGATCGTCCTGCCGCAAGGATGACGATGGCGACGGAAACTCCTTGCTCTAGCAGGTCATCCATAGGTCGCCAGCCGGCAGGCCGCGACATCGGCGAGGATCGACAGGGCCAGCGACGTCGAATCCCGTGTCGGGCCGAATATGCCGATCGGGGCCTTGATGCGGCTGAGATCATCGCTGCAGAAGCCGCGCTCCCTCAGGCGCTCGACGCGTCGCCGCTGCGTCCTCGTACTTCCCAGCGCGCCGACATAAAAGGCGGGCGAACCGAGAGCCGCTTCGAGGACCGGCGCCTCCTGGTCGAGATCGTGATGCAGGAAGACGATCGCCGTAAAGGCATCGGCGTCCTCGACGATGGATCGCCCGGCCGCGCGAACGAAGACCTCGAAATCCGATGCTGCGCCAAGACGGGCAACAGCGCTGGCCTCCACCGTCTGTCCCGAGATGACGAGGCGGGTGCGCGGGCGATAGATCGTCAGGAAATCATCGGCCTGCCAGCATGCCCGCTCGGGAGCGTCGACGAGCCGAAGCGACTGTCGCTCCGGGTTATAGCGCAGCCCCGCCGGCTGGCGATTCCGGAGACGATCGAGCACCTGCTCGATCGCGGTCCCTTCCCGCAAGAGATGGATGGCGATGCTGATGCCGCCGCCGCACGGCAGCACGATATCGAAGAAGGGAGAGCCGTCGCCGAACATGACGGTCCGGTCACGGCCCTCCGCCACGGCAAGCAGCGCCTCAGAGGCGACGGCAGCCTCGACGCATCCGCCGGAGACATAGCCGCAGTAACGGCCATCGGCCGCCACCGCCACGTGCGATCCGAGCGCGCGCGCCGCTCCGCCTCGGATCTCGACCAGGGTCGCCAGCGCCACATCGCCGCCCTCTCTGAGGCAGGCGGCGGCGAAGCCGAGAATCTCGGCCGGGTCGTCCGTCGCAAGCGCCCGGACGGACCCGGGAATGAAGGCCGGCGTCGAGACGTCGATTGCGCTATGCGACATCGGGCAGACCGCCGATCAGCTTGTCGAGCGTGATCGGATAATGGCGGACCCGGATGCCCGTCGCATTGTGGATGGCGTTGGCAATCGCCGCGGAGACGCCGCAGAGCCCGAGCTCGCCGACGCCCTTCGCCTTCATCGGCGAAGACATCGGGTCCGTCTCATCGAGGAAGATCACCTCCTGATGCGGAATGTCGGCATGCACGGGAACTTCGTAGCCGGCAAGATCATGGTTGACGAAGAAGCCGCGGCGGGTGTCGACGGCAAGCTCCTCCGACAAGGCGCCGCCGGCTCCCATAGTCATGGCGCCGATCACCTGGCTGCGCGCGGTGATCGGATTGAGGATTCGCCCGGCCGCGCAGACGGCCAGCATTCTGCGTACCCGGCTCTCGCCCGTGGCGACATCGACGCCGACCTCGACGAAATGCGCTCCGAAGGTCGACTGTTGGTGCGTCTCGGAGAGATTGCCCCACTGGATCGTATCCTCGCCGACGAGGCCATCGGCGCCCGCGGCCTCGGCAAGCGGCACCGACCTGTTGCCGGACCTGACTTCGCCATTCTCGAAGACGATGTCCTCGGAGTTGAAGCCGAGCTTCCGGGCGACCGCCTCGCGCAGCTTGACGCAGGCGGCATAGACGCCCGCCGTGGAACAATTGGCCCCAAACTGGCCGCCGGAGCCGGCGGAGACCGGAAAGCGGGAATCGCCGAGGTGAACACCGACCTTGTCGACCGTGACGCCCATCATCTCGGCCGCGGTCTGCGCGATGATGGTATAGCTGCCCGTGCCGATGTCGGTCATATCAGTTTCGACGGTGACGACGCCTTCCCGGTCGAGGCGGACACGGGCGCCCGAGGGAAGCAGCAGATTGTTGCGGAAGGCAGCCGCGACACCGACGCCGATCAGCCAATTGCCCTCGCGGCGCGAACCGGGCTTGCCGCGGCCGCTCCATCCGAAGCGTTCCGCGCCGAGCTTCAGGCAGCCGACGAAATTGCGATGAGAGAAGGGACGCTCCGGCTTTTCCGGATCGACCTGCGTATCGTTGACGATCCTGAACTCGACGGGATCGAGCCCGAGCTTCTCGGCCATCTCGTCCATGGCGATTTCGAGCGCCATGAGGCCGGGGGCTTCGCCCGGAGCCCGCATGGCGTTGCCTTCGGGAAGATCGAGCGTCGCAAGCCGCATCGCCGTCATGCGGTTGGCGCCGGCATAAAGCAGCCGGGTCTGGTTCACGGCCGTTTCCGGCTGGCCTCCGGGCTGGTCTCCCGACCAGCTCTCATGGGCGATCGCCGTGATCCTGCCGTCGCGCCCGGCGCCGATGCGAATGCGCTGGATCGTCGCCGGCCGGTGCGTCGTATTGTTCATGACGAACGGCCTCGGCAGCGCGACCTTGACCGGTCGCTTCGCAGCCTTGGCGCCGAAGGCGGCGAGCACCGCGTCGGCCCGCAGGAACAGTTTGCCGCCGAAGCCGCCGCCGATGAAGGGCGACATCAGATGGATCTTTTCCTTGTCGATGTCGAGCGTCGCCGCGAGGTCCGAGCGCCACCAGTCGATCATCTGGCTCGATGCCCATACCGTCAGCTCGTCGCCATCCCAGGCCGCGATGGAAGCATGCGGCTCCATCATCGCATGCGACTGGTCCGGCGTCGTATAGGACAGGTCGACGGTGACGGGCGCAGCCTTGAAGGCGGCGTCGAAATCGCCGGCTGATGTATCGGGATCGCCGGATTCGGGCTTGACCGCCGAAGCCATCGCCGCCCTCAGATCGAAGGCGCCCTTCTCCTCGATGTAATCGACGTTGACGAGCGCGGCTGCGGCGCGCGCCTGCTCAAAGGTTTCCGCGACGACGACGGCGACTGCCTGGTGATAGTGCTGGATTTCCTCGCCGCCGAAGAGCTTGGCGGTGTTGAACCTGCCCTTCTTCCGCTCGCCGACCTCGGGCGCCGTCACGACGGCGAGAACGCCGGGCGCTTTCCTAGCGGCGGAGACATCGATCGACTTGATGCGGCCCTTGGCGATGGCCGCCCCCACCGGATATCCGTAGGCGTAAGGCATGTTCGGGTCATGCCACTCATAGGCATATTTGGCCTGGCCCGTGGTCTTCAACTGGCCGTCGATGCGGTGAACCGGCTGGCCGACGACCTTGAGACGGTCGATCGGATTGGTCGTTGCTGGCGTATCGAACTGCATGGCTTCTCATCCCTTGGCTTCGGCGATGACCGCGCCGAGCGTGCGCTCGACGAGATCGACCTTGAATCGGTTCTGCTCGGTCGGTCGGGCATCCGCGAGAAGGGCGGCGGCCGCCGCTTTTGCTCCCCCGGAAAGCGCGGCATCCGCCGCTTCGACCCGCCATGGCTTGTGGGCGATGCCGCCGACCGCCACGCGGCCGGTGCCGTCGGGCTGGATGACCGCGCCGACGGAGACGAGCGCGAAGGCGTAGGAGGCGCGGTCGCGGACCTTCCGGTAGATCTGCCGGCCGCCGATCGGCGGAGGCAGCAGAACCGCGGTAATGAGCTCGCCGCGTTCGAGCACGGTTTCGATATGGGGCGTGTCGCCCGGCAGCCGGTGAAACTCGGCGATCGGGATGGACCGGCGGCCGCCATCGGGTTTGACCGTCTCGACGACGGCGTCGAGCGCCCGCATGGCGATCGCCATGTCGCTCGGATGGGTGGCGATGCAGGCCTCGCTCGTGCCGACGACGGCATGCTGGCGGCTGAAGCCGCCGATCGCCGAGCAGCCACTGCCCGGCTGCCGCTTGTTGCACGGCTGGTTGGTGTCATAGAAGTAGGGACAGCGCGTCCGCTGCAGAAGGTTGCCGGCCGTGGTCGCCCTGTTGCGCAGCTGGCCCGAGGCCCCCGCGACGAGCGCGCGAGAAAGAAGCCCGTAGTCGCGCCGGACGGTTTCGTGGGCGGCAAGGTCGGTGTTGCGGACCAGCGCGCCGATGCGCAATCCGCCTTCCCCAGTGGCCTCGATCCTGTCGACGCCGAGACCGTTGACGTCGATCAGATGCGTCGGTGTTTCGATCTCCAGCTTCATGAGATCGAGAAGATTGGTGCCGCCGGCGATGAACTTGGCGTTCGGATTGGCCGCAGCGGATTTGGCGGCGGCTTCTATCGTCGTCGCGCGTTCGTAGGTGAAGGCTCTCATGCTCTCGTCCCCGCGACTTCGACGATGGCATCGAGAATGTTCGAGTAGGCGCCGCAGCGACAGATGTTGCCGCTCATGCGCTCGCGGATCTCGGCGGGGGTCACCTGCGCGGGGGCCGTGAGATCACCTGTGGCGTGGCTCGGAATGTTCGCCTTGATCTCCTCGAGCACCGCTACGGAAGAACAGATCTGTCCCGGCGTGCAATAGCCGCACTGGAAGCCGTCATGTTTAACGAAGGCAGCCTGCATGGGGTGGAGGTCGCCGGGCTGGCCCAGCCCCTCGATCGTCGTCACCTGGTCGCCGTCATGCATCACGGCGAGCGTCAGGCAGGAATTGATCCTGCGCCCGTCCACCATGACCGTGCATGCGCCGCATTGGCCGTGGTCGCACCCCTTCTTGGTCCCCGTGAGGTGAAGATGCTCCCGCAAGGCGTCGAGCAGCGTGGTTCGATTGTCGATTTCGATGGCGTGGCTTTTGCCGTTGACGGTGAGCGATAGTTTGGAGGTCAGAGCCATCTCTTCTCCAGCGGTTTGCGCCGCTGCTGCGGTCGCGGCCCCAGTGACCGCGACCGCCGCGGCCGACGAGATAAGCAAGTCCCGGCGGGAGATTTCAAGTTGATCGGTATGCATGTCAGCTCCACTTCGTCTTGGGAGGCGCCCGTTCGGCGCTTGTGCGGGTTCGGTGGCAGCTGGGAAGGTAGGCCGGCGAGGACAGAAGATTAGATGAGGATTTCCGCATGCCGTTATCGAAGCAGCTCATGAATGAGGCAGCACCGACACCCGAACCTCGTGTTCGTAGGCGGCCAGGGAGGTGAGACAATTTGCCTACCCAGTTACAACCTAAAGCAACCAAGCATCCAATTGACTCTCCGAAATCGCAGATGTAGTTCTGTCTGAATTTTTAAAATGCAAGTAGTATATATGGACCATCTCGGCGAAGTTGTAATACGGCGACAAAAAGAAAAGTTGATTGAAATAGTAAGGAAATTTGTAAAGCCGGGGCAGCCTTACATTATAATTAACTTTCCATCAAATAAAGATCCCGGCCACCATGCAAGCTGGCTCGGATTGGCGAAAGTATTAATAGAAGTAACGGGGCGGTTTCCGTCACTTACTTGTAGCGCCTCCGAAAGTATTGCTGCGATAAAATCAACACCAGGCGATGCTCCAATATTCATTTGCGGATGCGGCGATTTTGGAGACGCGCAAACTGGCAGGGATGATGTTCGCTACCGTTTGATGTGGAAATATCCGGATCGAACGATCATCCAGATGCCGCAAACAATTCGTTTCGCCAACGAGTCGCTCAGGGAATACGCCAGACATACGATCGGGAGGCATCGCAAATTCTTCTGCGTGACGCGCGACGATCGGAGTTTCGAGCTGGCAAAGGCCAACTTCGACTGTGACGTCGAGGCCGGCCCGGACACGGCATTCGGCATCGAGACGTTGAAACCCTTCGAGGCCGATCCTCTCAGGGTATTGTATGTCATGCAGCCTCCTGGAGAGGACGGGGCCGAAATAGCCAAAGCGCGGGCGATCGTTGATGGACCTCTGACCGATTGGGTCAACGGTCCCGATAGTTTCTCGCGCATGCGCAAATCGAGCGTCGTAAAGTCAGCGTTGCGGCACGGCTTCAGCCGCAGAGAGATGATGGCCCAGCATCGCCAGGACGTCGCCGCTCGATACGTCGATTATGGCGTCAAGATCCTGTCCGGCGCGCAGCGCATCATCACCAACCATCTCCACGGTCACATTCTCTGTCTTCTGCTCAACAAGCCGCATATCGCGGTTGCGAGGGATGGAAGCGATCTGCACGACTTCATCGCCAGCCGGACCGGCGACAGCCCTCTGGTGGAGAGAGCGACGAATGCCGGCGAGATTTTCGCGGCAATGTCTCGCCTGCCATATGAGATGGGCGGAACTTGGTACAAGTCGAGCCGACCGATGAATCCAAGTCCCAGCATTCCCGCCCCCGATCTCGTCCCTCAACCTTCCATAGTCTGATTATCGGTAGGAGCTCAGTTTGTCGGTTTTACAAGACGACGATATTCTCTTCAGCCATGTCAGTGAGAACAGATCCGCCGCAGCCGTGACAGGCGCATTCTGGTCGGCGCTCAGCACCCTCATTCCGACAGTCCTCACCTTCGCTGTCTTCGTGGTGACTTCTCGCGTTCTCCAGCCTCAGGATTTCGGTCTCGTTGCGCTGTCATTCAGCATTGTGTCGTTCGCAGGCAGTTTCGGACCGACTGCATTCGGCGAAGCGATCATCCAGAGAGCCGAGATAAGGCGCAGCCATCTCGATACGATCTTCGCCCTTTCGCTTGCATTTTCATTTTTGGTCTATGGCGTTTTGTGTCTCGCTGCCTCGTCGATCGCGGCTTACGTGGGACATGAGCAAATCACGCCGCTCATTTACATCATGGGGCTGAAGGTCTTCTTCGATTTCACGGCCGTCGTTCCCAATGCGATCGTCAACAGGAAGATGTCGTTTCATCTGGTCGCCGTCCGCACAGTCATAGCGACCATCACGTCTGCCTGCATCTGCCTTGTTTTGGTCCTCGCCGGTTTCGGCTTGTGGGGGCTTGCGATCGCACAGATCGCCGCCACGGCGGCATCATGCGGCGCCGCTTTCTGGGGTGCGGGATGGTTCCCGGGGCTCAAGCTGAAGAGATCGAGCCTCAACGACCTCCTTCACTATGGCTTCTTTGCATCCGGCACCCGGTTCTTGCAGACGATGAGCCTGGACAACCTGCTCATAGGCGTGCTCTTGAGCCCGGCAGCGCTCGGTATCTATAACTTTTCGAAGCGTCTGTTCGACATGATCAACAACGTCATTGCCGGTGGCCTGACATCTGTCACGCATGTCTTGCTGTCTTCATTGCGGGCCGATCCGAAGAAAGTCCGGGAAGCATTCCTGATGGCGACATTTGGCTGCTCTCTGGTTTCGTACCCGGTGTTCATTGGCCTTGCCGCCGTTGCCGGCGATGCGATCACGACGATTTTCGGTGCGCATTGGATCGAGGCCGTTTGGCCTGTCCGGTTCTACTGCGTTATCGGTTTGATGGCCGGGATCGGCTACGTGCAGGCATCCCTGATAAAGAGCCAGGGAGAGATGGACTGGTGGTTTTACTACCAGCTGGCACGAAACCTCCTGACCCTCCTGACCATCGCGGTTCTCTACCCTTATGGCGTGACGACGATTGTTTTCGCGATCATGATCGAAGTCCTGCTGTTTTGGCCGATCACCAGCTGGAAGGTTTCGCAGCACATAGAGCTGAGCATCCGGGCCTATCTGGCGCAATTCATCCGGCCGAGCATCGCCTGTGCAGGAATGGTTGCTGTCGTCATACTCCTCCACCAATTGCTGGCCCACTGGTCCCCGTATCCGCGTTTGGCTGCGGAAATCCTTGCAGGCGGCATTGCTTACGGCGCCCTGATATTCGTGATGTGCAAAGCTCAGCTAAATGTTTTGATCGGCAGTATAAAGCAGGCCCGGCAGCGCAGAGGTAATAGGGGTGCGGTCGCCAAGGCTGCGTGATTCCCTCCCTCCGAGGCGGTTCGAACCCCCAAATCATCAGAACGGCGCCTCGGCGCTGCTCCAATCCACCGGCTCCGAAGGACAATCTACAAGATGGCTAGTCTCAACCACGGTTCTGCCCCACCGACGATCGCCGACCTCGGAGCGTCGGTCGGCGAGCGCAAGCGCTACTATACGCTGGATGCGATGCGCGGTTTTGCCGCCATTTGTGTCGTCGCTACGCATTTCCAGGAGCGATATGCTCCATCAGCCTATCTGGCCGTCGACTTTTTCTTCGTCCTCAGCGGATTTATCATCGCGGACATTTATGGAAAACGGCTCTCGCGCGGTCTGCTTTTCCAGTCCTTTATGATGGCTCGGATCAAGCGCCTTTATCCGCTCTATCTGATCGGAATTTTGGTCGGCCTCCTGCAGATCATGCTGTTAACGAGCTGGGGGCTGAGAGATCAGACTGTTATCGACCTGCTGGCATCAACGGTGGCAAACACGTTTTTCCTGCCGAGCCCCATGTATTTCCTGCAAGCCAAGCCGATGCAGGGAATGTTTCCAATCAACGGCCCAGCATGGTCGATGTTCTGGGAATTGTTGGTGAATATCGTCTTCGCGCTGTGGCTTTTCCGGCTCTCCGTCCGTGCCCTTTGCGGAGTCGTGTTGGTCTCGGCTGCATTTTTGGCCTTTGTCGGCCTGAAATACGGCTTGCTGAACATCGGCTGGGAGTGGCCTTCGGCAGTGGGCGGGCTCCCAAGGGTGATGTTTTCATTTACCGCAGGCGTCGTCATCAGCCGTTTATTCGGTGGCACACCCGCCTGGAGGAAGGGCTGGATCGCCATGGCGCCGTGCCTTCTTCTGATGATCTGCATTGCAGCTCCGGTCCCCGCCGTGCTGCGGCCTTACTATGATTTGATGTTCGCGATGGCCCTGGCGCCGCTCATCGTGATGCTCGGGCTCTTCCTGGAGATGCCGGCAAGAGCGCAAGCCCTGGCGACCTGGGTC
The DNA here is from genome assembly GCF_047445895.1 of Rhizobium sp. BR 249. NCBI lineage: Bacteria > Pseudomonadati > Pseudomonadota > Alphaproteobacteria > Hyphomicrobiales > Rhizobiaceae > Rhizobium > Rhizobium sp. BR 249. Next base: position 99,301 of record NZ_JARWKX010000020.1, read on the forward strand.
GGCTATATCTCCTACCCCGTCTACATCCTGCACCGGGGTATCATCGGCGTTTTCAAGCCGGTCGCGGGATCGCTTGGGTTGAACGGCCCTCTGGCGTTCTTCGTGCTTCTCGGCGCGGTCCTATGTTTCGCTTATGTGACCGCCCGTCTCGTCGACAGAACCATGGCTATGCGGGCTCGCCGGGTCCGATCGTACCGCGGCGAAAAGATCTTCGACTAAGGCCGGCGGCGCACGAGCGCAGTAAAACCGCGCAACGATTTTATCTGACGCAATTGCATAAACACGAAAAGAGATAGAGCATCGCCGCGACTCGAAATTCGGAAATGCTCTATCGCAGGAGACAGTCATGCAATTGAAGGACGCAACATTGTTCCGTCAGGCCGCCTTGGTCGGCGGCGAATGGATCGAGGCTGGGGAGAATGGCATCGCCGTCGACAACCCGGCGACCGGCGAGATCATCGGCCGCGTTCCCAATCTGGGGGCTGCCGAGACCAGGGCGGCGATTGCCGCGGCCGAGCTTGCCCAGAAGGAATGGGCAGCCCGTACCGCCAAGGAACGTTCGGTCATCCTCAGGCGCTGGTTCGAGCTGATGATGGAGCATCAGGACGATCTCGGCCGCATCCTGACGGCGGAACAGGGCAAGCCGCTGGCGGAAGCCAAGGGCGAGATCGCCTATGGCGCGAGCTTCATCGAATGGTTTGCCGAGGAAGCGCGGCGTCTCTACGGCGACATCGTTCCCGGCCACCAGAAGGACAAGCGCATCCTTGTCATGAAGCAGCCGATCGGCGTCGTTGCCGCCATCACGCCCTGGAATTTCCCCAATGCGATGATCACCCGCAAGGCGGGACCGGCCTTTGCCGCCGGCTGCGCCATGGTGCTGAAGCCGGCCAGCCAGACGCCGTTTTCGGCGATCGCCATCGCCGTGCTGGCCGAACGCGCCGGTTTCCCCAAGGGCCTGTTCAGCGTCTTGACCGGCTCGGCCCGCGCCATCGGCGGCGAGATGACCGCAAGCCCGATCGTGCGCAAGCTGACCTTCACCGGCTCGACCGAAGTCGGCACCGAGCTTTACAAACAGAGCGCGCCGACCATCAAGAAGCTCGGGCTGGAGCTCGGCGGCAATGCCCCCTTCATCGTCTTCGACGATGCCGATCTCGATGCCGCCGTCGAAGGCGCGCTGATCGCCAAATTCCGCAACAACGGCCAGACCTGCGTCTGCGCCAACCGGCTCTATGTCCAGGAGGGCGTCTATGATGCCTTCGCCGAGAAGCTGTCGAAGGCGGTCACCAAGCTGAAAACAGGCAATGGTTTCGACGAGGGCATCAATCTCGGTCCGCTGATCGACGAGGCAGCGCTTGCCAAGGTCGAGGAACATGTCGCCGATGCATTGTCCAAGGGCGGCCGGGTCGTGGCCGGCGGCAAGCGTCACCCGCTTGGCGGGCGCTTCTACGAGGCGACCGTGCTTGCCGACATCACCCCGGCCATGGCGGTGGCCAAGGAAGAGACCTTCGGACCGGTCGCTCCCCTCTTCCGTTTCAAGGACGAAGCCGATGTCATCGCCCAGGCCAACGACACCGAGTTCGGCCTTGCCTCTTATTTCTATGCCAAGGATCTCGCCCGTGTCTTCCGGGTCGCCGAGGCGCTGGAATACGGCATGGTCGGCGTCAACACCGGACTGATCTCGACGGCCGAAGCGCCCTTCGGCGGCGTCAAGCTCTCCGGCCTTGGCCGCGAAGGCTCGAAATACGGCATCGAGGAATTCACCGAAATCAAATATGTCTGCCTCGGCGGCATCGCCTGAGGCTAAAACTGGGGCCGGAGGCAAGCGGCATCGGCTTGCCTCGGCCCGTCACCGGAGAGCCCTGCGCTGAGTTTCATCGCGGCGTTTCGAGGATATTCTCGCCAGGAAAAGCCGCTCGTCAGTCGCAGAAAGAATTGCGGCGACGGCATTTTCTATTGTCGCAAATGAAAAATCTGCTTTACTGCCACTCCGCTGCTTGGGCTAAAGGGGGATATAGCCGATGGTGGGGACACGCAGGGATATTTTGCTTGGCGGTCTGGCGTTACTTGGCGCCGGCGCGGTCGGCAGGCCGGCTTTCGCCCAGGCCTCTTCCTTTTTCGCCGGCACATCGGTCGACAACGGCGTGACGTTTCGCGCGACGAACTTTGCCAAGATCGACAGGCGATGGCATCGCCAGGTCGTCAAATATTTCAGCAGCGAGCCGATCGGCACCGTCGTCGTCGATACCAGGCACCATTTTCTCTACCTGATCATGGAGAACAAGACCGCCATCCGCTATGGCGTCGGCGTCGGCCGCGACGGCTTCAAATGGTTCGGCCGCGCCACGATCGACAGCAAATCGCTCTGGCCGCGCTGGACGCCGCCGCCGGAGATGCGCAAGCGCCATCCCGAACTGCCTGAATTCGTGGCCGGCGGCTCGCCGAAAAACCCGCTTGGCCCTCGCGCCATGTATCTGCATCGCGACGGCGTCGACACCGGCTATCGCTTCCACGGCACGCTGGAGCCCTGGAGCATCGGCAAGGATGCCTCCAGCGGCTGCATCCGCATGTTCAACGAGGATGCCATCGATCTCTACCAGCGCTGCCCGATCGGCACCGCCGTGCAGGTCCTGCCGCATATCGCCGACCAGGCGCCTCCGGTCACCGAAGTCACCGCGGTCGAATAAGGAACACGCCCTGATGTCTGCTTCGAACGGATACAAGAGCCGCCTTCTCGCCGCGGCCATGCTGCTGGCGCTTTCCGCCTGCTCCACCACCGATATCGCTTCCGTGGAAGAGCCGGCCGCGGCGCCGATGACCGGCCAGACCAACGATCCCGCGCCCGGCTTCGAGAATGTGTCGGCCGGCAGCGAAGAGGACTTCATTCTCAATGTCGGCCGGCGGATCTATTTCACCCAGGACTCCGCCAGGCTCGATTCCGTCGCCATGGCGACGCTGGACAGCCAGGCCGCCTGGCTCGCCAGAAATCCGAACTGGCTGATCAAGCTGCAGGGATTTGCCGACGATTCCGGCTCCGAGGCCAAGATGAAAACGCTGTCGCAGCAGCGCGCCGACGCGGCGATGGCCTATCTCGTCTCGAAGGGCGTGGATGCAAGGCGCATGTGGGCCAAGGGCTACGGCAACGACCGCGAAGTCCGCGACTGCACGGAACGCTCCTGCAAGGTGCAGAACCGGCGCGTCGTCACCAATCTGCGCGCCCAGCGCGACGAGGTCTGATCGCGCCTGATCGGCTGCGATCACGACGCGCGGATATCGCCTCCGACCTGCGACGTCAGCCACTCCACGAAATTCTTCGTGGCCGCGTTCTGCTGCTTTTCCTCAGGAACAGCGATGTAATAGCTGTTTTCCGTCGCCATCGGCAGATCGAACAGCGAGACCAATATGCCGCTGCGCAGTTCCTCTTCGATCAGATATGAGGGCAGCAAGGCGGCACCGAGCCCTGCGACGGCCGCCGAAATGATCATCGAGAACTGATCCAGCCGCAGCCCGCGATAGGCGTTCTCGCTGACGACGCCGTGCGCGTCGAACCAGTCCGACCAGAGCCGCGGACGGGTCGTCAGGTGGATGAGCGGTATCGCCGACAGGCCGCCCGGCTCTTCGAGCGCCCATTTCTCCGCCACCTCCCGCTTGACGACGGGAAGCACGGTCTCGTTGCACAGGAAGGTGCAGGTGGCGCGCGGCCAGACGGGCTGGCCGTAGTGGATGGCCAGATCGAAATTCTCTTCCTCGAAGACGAAGGGCTGCGAGCGGGACTCGATCGTGACGGCGACATCGGAGAGCGCCATGAAGCCGCCGAGCCGCGGCACGAGCCAGCGGGCGCCGAAAGTCGGCAGGGTCGCGATGTGCAGCGATTGCTTCATGTGCTCGGCGGCCATGGCGCCGATCATGAGCTTTTCGGATTGTCCGAGCAATTTGCGGACATCGGGCAGAAAGCGCGCGCCGGCTTCCGAGAGCACCACGCGCTGGCGCACCCTTTCGAAAAGCAGAAGCCCCGTCTGCTCCTCCAAATCCCTGATTTGCCGGCTGACTGCGCTTTGCGTCAGGTTGAGTTCCGCCGCCGCCCTGGTGAAGTTTCCGTGGCGCGCAGCGGATTCGAAAGCCTGCAGATTGGCGATGTCGGGTATCAACCTTCGGCGCATGGTCATTCCATTTCCGCATCAACTGAACATCTAATCTCACAACACGAAGGGGACTGCAACGCATAAGGTGGCCGCCAGCCAATCGGAATTTTCCTCAAGAAGGTGGCCATGCAAAACCTAGTTTCCTCAGACGACATCCGCTCAGCCTTTTCCGCCGCCATGTCCGCCATGTATCGCCAGGAAGTGCCGGCCTACGACACGCTGATGGAACTGGTCGCAAGAGTGAACGACGAGGCATTGGCCGCCGATCCCGATCTGAAGGAACGCCTCGACGCCACCGATTCGCTCGAACGCATCTCCGAGGAGCGCCATGGCGCCATCCGCTTGGGAACCGCTGCCGAACTGGCGATGATGCGCCGCGTCTTCGCCGTCATGGGCATGTATCCCGTCGGCTATTACGATCTTTCCACGGCGGGCGTTCCCGTCCATTCCACCGCCTTCCGGCCGGTCGGCGAAGCCGCGCTCAAGAAGAACCCGTTCCGCGTCTTCACTTCGCTCCTGCGTCTGGACCTGATCAAGGACGAGAGCCTGCGCGCCGAGGCCGGGGCCGTTCTGGCGAAGCGCCGGATCTTCACGGCCGGCGCCGTCGAACTGACCGAGAAGGCGGAACGCAACGGCGGGCTCGACAAGGCGGACGCCGGCCACTTCGTTTCCGAAGTGCTCGAAACCTTCCGCTGGCATGACAAGGCCAATGTCGATGCCGGCATGTACAAGCGCCTGCACGATGCGCACCGGCTGATCGCCGATGTCGTCTCCTTCAAGGGGCCGCACATCAACCACCTGACGCCCCGCACGCTCGATATCGACAGGGTTCAGGCGCTGATGCCGGAATACGGCATCGCGCCGAAGGCCGTGGTCGAGGGCCCGCCGACGCGCAAGTGCCCGATCCTGCTGCGCCAGACCTCGTTCAAGGCGCTGGAAGAACCGGTTTCCTTCGCCGCCGGCGACAGCAGCTGGAAGGAGGGCTCGCACACCGCCCGCTTCGGCGAAATCGAGCAGCGCGGCATTGCGCTGACGCCGAAGGGGCGCGCCCTTTACGACGAACTGCTGGAAGCCTCCCGCAAGATCGTCCGCCCAGCGGCAGACGGTTCCAACGCCCGCGAATACGAGGCGGCGCTGGCAAAGGCGTTCGAAGGCTTCCCGGACAGCTGGGCCGGCATTCGCGCGGCTGGCCTCGGCTATTTCAGCTATTCCCTGACCGATAAGGGCCGCGCGGCCGGCCCGCTCGCCTCGCGCGATCTCGACGCGCTGATCGCCGATGGTTTCATCAGATTTGACCCGATCGTCTACGAGGACTTCCTCCCCGTCAGCGCCGCCGGCATCTTCCAGTCGAACCTCGGCGACACCGCGCAGCAGGAATTCGTCGCCAGCCCGAACCAGAAGCGCTTCGAAGCCGATCTCGGCGCCACGGTGCTGAACGAGTTCGATCACTATGCCGGCATCGAGGCCGCTTCCATCGAAAAGTCCCTCGGCGCCCTGTCTTCGGTCGCCGCGGAATGACGCTGGAGCGCTTACATATCGATGCCCTGACCGCCATCCTCGGCGATAAGGGCGTCGTGGCGCAGGCCGGGATGGAAGCCTATGAAACCGGCGCGCGCTATGACCGCGGCCGCGCTGCCGCGGTGCTGAGGCCGAGAACGACCGCCGAGGTCTCGGCCGCCGTCGCCTATTGTGTGCGCCACGCCATCCCGCTCATCCCGCAGTCCGGCAATACGGGGCTGGTTTCCGGCTCGACGCCCGACGCCTCCGGAAACGAGGCCGTTCTCAGCCTGGATCGGCTCAGCGCCGGAATGGATCTCGATCTCGACAACCGCTCGGTGCGGGTCGATGCCGGCATGCTGCTTTCGGAGCTCAACGGACGGCTAGAAGAGCACGGCTTGTTCTTTCCGATCGATCTCGGCGCCGATCCCCGCATCGGCGGCATGGTCGCGACGAACACGGGCGGCTCCCGCTTCCTCAAATATGGCGACGTGCGCCGCAACACGCTTGGCTTGACGGTCGTGCTCGCCGACGAACAGGGAAGCGTGCTCGACCTGCAAAGCCATCTGCGCAAGGACAATACCGGCGTCGACTGGAAGCAGCTCTTCATCGGCACGTCGGGCGCCTTCGGCATCGTGACCGAATGCGTGCTGAATCTCGAGCCGCTGCCCCGGCAGGTGGCGACGGCGCTTCTGGTGCCGGCAAGCGGCGCGCATGTTTTGCCGCTGCTGCGGGCTATGGAAGAGAGGCTCGGCGCCTACCTCTCCGCCTTCGAAGGCATGTCCGCCAACGCGGTCAAAGCCGCCTTCGCGCATGTGCCGTCGCTGCGCAATCCCTTCCAGGGCGGCAAGGTCCCCGATTACGTCATCCTGACCGAGATCAGCAGAACCTGGGCGCCGCGCGAGGGCGAACAACCGCTCGACGCCGTGCTCGAAGCCGCTTTGGCGGAGATCTGGGAACTGCCGGCGGCACCTCTGGCCGATGCCCTACCCGGCCCGCCGCAGGAGATCTGGGCTCTGCGTCATTGCCTGTCGGAAGGCGTCAAACATCTCGGCAAGCTGATCGCCTTCGACCTCTCCTTCCGCAGGGGAGACATCATGGCCTTCTGCGACCGCATGAGGGCCGACATGCCGGCGAAATTCCCCGGCGTCGCCATCTGCGACTTCGGCCATATCGGCGACGGCGGCGTGCACTTCAACCTCGTCGTGCCCAAAGACAGCCACCTGCTGCAGGACGAGACCTTCGAAAGCCGGCTTCGCGACTGGGTGATCGAGACCGCGGTCGGCGAATATGACGGCAGCTTCAGCGCCGAACACGCCATCGGCCGCCGCAACCAGGCTTTCTACGATCGCTACACCCCGGAAAAACAAAAGCATATGGCCGCCGGCCTGAAAGCGCTCACCTCGCCGGCCAGGCTCGGCAGCGTGCGGTTCGGCTCAGTCGAAAAAGAGAAAACAGGAGCTCGCTCATGAATATCGCGACCACGAAAATCGACGTCACCAAGGAAGCCGCAGCACTTCTGAAGAAGCTGGGCGTCGCCAAGGATCTCTATACCGGCGGCGACATGCCGTCCTACAGCCCCGTCAGCGGCGAGCAGGTCGCCAGCCTGAAAACCGTCTCGGCATCAGAAGCCGCCGCCAGGATCGAAAAGGCCGACAAGGCCTTCCGCACCTGGCGCCTCGTGCCGGCGCCAAAGCGCGGCGAGCTGATCCGCATCCTCGGCGAGGAGCTTCGCGCCTCCAAGGCCGATCTCGGCCGCCTCGTTTCGCTCGAAGCCGGCAAGATCCCCTCGGAAGGGCTCGGCGAAGTGCAGGAGATGATCGACATCTGCGATTTCGCCGTCGGGCTTTCCCGCCAGCTTTACGGCCTGACGATCGCCACCGAGCGGCCGGGCCATCGCATGATGGAAACCTGGCATCCGCTCGGCGTCGTCGGCGTCATCTCCGCCTTCAACTTCCCGGTCGCCGTCTGGGCCTGGAATGCAGCACTTGCCATCGTCTGCGGCAATCCGGTCATCTGGAAGCCCTCGGAAAAGACGCCGCTGACCGCGCTTGCCGCCCAGGCGATCTTCGAGCGCGCGCTTACCCGCTTCGGCGATGCCCCCGATAACCTGTCGCAGGTGCTGATCGGCGACCGGGCGATCGGCGAAGTGCTGGTCGACCACCCGAAGGTGCCGCTCGTCTCGGCCACCGGCTCGACCCGCATGGGCCGCGAAGTCGGCCCGCGTCTTGCCAAGCGTTTCGCCCGTGGGATTCTCGAACTCGGCGGCAACAATGCCGGCATCGTCTGCCCCTCGGCCGATCTCGACATGGCATTGCGCGCCATCGCCTTCGGCGCCATGGGCACCGCCGGCCAGCGCTGCACGACGATGCGCCGCCTGTTCGTTCATGAAAGCGTCTACTCCGAACTCGTTCCGCGCCTGAAAAAGGCCTATGCGTCGGTATCGGTCGGCAATCCGCTCGAATCCGCGGCCCTCGTCGGCCCGCTGATCGACAAGGCTGCCTTCGACGCCATGCAGAAGGCGATCGCCGAGGCCGGAAAACACGGCGGAACCGTCCATGGCGGCGAGCGCGTCGACCTCGGCCATGAAGCCGGCTATTACGTGAAGCCGGCGCTCATCGAAATGCCGAAGCAGGCCGGCCCCGTGCTGGAGGAAACCTTCGCGCCGATCCTCTACGTCATGAAATACAGCGATTTCGACGCGGTGATCGAAGATCATAATGCGGTCGCGGCCGGCCTCTCCTCGTCGATCTTCACCCGCGACATGCAGGAATCGGAACGCTTCCTCGCCGCCGACGGCTCCGACTGCGGCATTGCCAACGTCAATATCGGCACGTCGGGCGCGGAAATCGGCGGCGCTTTCGGCGGTGAAAAGGAAACCGGCGGCGGCCGTGAATCCGGTTCGGATGCATGGCGGGCCTATATGCGCCGCGCCACCAACACGATCAACTATTCGAAGGCCCTGCCGCTGGCGCAAGGCGTTTCCTTCGACATCGAATAGGATCGGAGAGCAGCATGACGATCACCACCCGGATCGAAGAGGCAGGCTTCAAGCCCGCCTCGCGCATCGCCTCCGTCGGCGTTTCGAAAATCCTTGCGATCGGCGCCCGCGCCGCGGCCATGAAGCGCGACGGCCTTCCGGTCATCGTGCTCGGCGCCGGCGAGCCGGATTTCGATACGCCTGAAAACATCAAGAACGCCGCCAAGGCGGCGATCGACCGGGGCGAGACGAAGTATACGGCCCTCGACGGCTCGCCGGAGCTGAAGAAGGCGATCGTCGAAAAATTCCGCCGGGAGAACGGCGTCGACTACGCGCTTGACGAGGTGACGGTTGCAACCGGCGCCAAGCAGATCCTCTTCAACGCCTTCATGGCAAGCCTCGACCCCGGCGACGAAGTCATCATCCCGACGCCCTACTGGACATCCTATTCGGATATCGTCGAGATCTCAGGCGGAACCAGCGTCCTGATCCCCTGCGACGCCAAGGCGGGCTTCCGGCTGACGGCCGAGCAGTTGGAAAAAGCGATCACGCCGAAGACGCGCTGGGTGCTGCTCAACTCGCCGTCCAACCCGTCTGGCGCGGCCTACAGTGCTGACGATTACCGACCGCTGCTCGACGTCCTGTTCCGTCACCCGCATGTCTGGCTGATGGTGGACGATATGTACGAGCACATCGTCTATGACGGATTCCGCTTCGTCACGCCCGCCGCCCTCGAACCGAGGCTGAAGAGCCGGACGCTGACCGTCAACGGCGTTTCCAAGGCCTATGCCATGACCGGCTGGCGCATCGGCTATGCCGGCGGGCCGAAAGCCCTGATCAAGGCGATGGCCGTCATTCAGAGCCAGGCGACCTCCTGCCCATCCTCCGTCAGCCAGGCCGCCGCGGTCGAGGCCCTGAACGGGCCGCAGGATTTCCTGAAGGAGCGCCAGCAGAGTTTCCGCCGCCGGCGCGACATCGTCGTGGCTGCGCTGAACGCCATCGAAGGCCTGGAGTGCCGCACGCCGGAAGGCGCCTTCTATACCTTTTCCGGCTGCGCCGGGGTGATCGGCAAGGTGACGCCGAAAGGCAGGAGGATCGAAGCCGACCACGACTTCACCGATTACCTGCTCGAAGAGGCCCATGTCGCCGTCGTGCCGGGTTCGGCCTTCGGCCTGTCTCCCTATTTCCGCATTTCCTACGCGACCTCGGAGAATGAGCTCATCGAAGCTCTGTCGCGCATAGACCGCGCCTGCCGTCTTCTGACGAACGGCTGATGCGGGCAAACCCGGCCAGGATCGGCGGCAAAGCCGGCCCTGGCCGAATCCCTATTATTTCTTGTCCGACGGTGGCGGCAGCAAGACCGGCTGGGCCGAGGTGGGCGCCATCAGCTGGGCGAGAACGTCGTCGGCCGATTGGCTGGCGCCGCCGATACCGGCTTCACGAAGCTGGCGGTCGAGATCGCTGCCGTCTTCGAGCGCGGCGAGTTCGGCGCCCGCCTCGATCCGGCCGGCGATCGCTTCCTGGCGCTTCTTGATGCGCTCCAGGCTCTGGACGGCGCTGCCGAGGCGGGTGTTGATCCCGGACTGGCTGTGCGCGATGGCCGACTGCGCCCGCAGGAGCGACTCGTTCGCCTTGACGTTTTCGATCTCGCGCTTCATCTGCGTGATGCGCGCTTCGGTGTCCTGGATGGTGCGCAGCATCTGCTGCTGGCGCGGCAGCAGGCGATCGAGCTCGTCCTGATCCCGCTGCACCTCGGCCCTGATATTGGCGATGCGCTGCGCGAGCCCCTGGGCCAGATCCGTCCGGCCGGCGGCAATGGCGGCCCTGGCGCTTTCGGTATCCTTGTACTCCTTGGCGCGGCTCTCATCGAGCCGGCGCGTGACACTCTTGTTCGACGCCATGATGCCTGCCAGATCCGAGCGTGCCTGGCGAAGCGACTGCTCGGCATCCCTGATTTCCTGATCCAGAATGCGCATCGACTGGCTGTCGGCGGCGGCTTCGGCCGCCTCGTTGATGCCGCCGCGAATGGCGGTGAAAATCTTGCCCCAGGTGCTCACGATGCAATTTCTCCCTTCTTCCACTCTTCGACCATTCTTGCCGCATCGACCGCATTGGCGGCGAGAATCGCCACCTCCTCGACGATGGTGTCGGCCCGCGAGCGCGCCGAGAGCGAGCCGAACAGTTCATACCATTCCTCGCCGCCGATGGTGGTGATGCCGAAGCTGGAAAGCGGCACGAATTTATGCGTCTTGAGCACCATGCGCTCGAAAGCCTCCCGTTTGGGAACGTCCTTGCATGGCAGAAGAACGGCGCTGACAAGGATGTCGCGTTCGCCGCTCACCGTCACGAAGACGTCGAGATCGCCTTTTTCCTTGAGGGTCACGCAGATGACGTCGCCCTGATCGGGAACGGAGACGTCAACGTCGCCCAAGGGATCGGGATCGGCTGCGAATAGGCGGGTCAGGGTCGTTAGGGTCCAGGTCTCCAAAAGATCCTCCGTCGGCTGAAAGTAGTCGTCAGTATCAATCTAAAGTTTGCGGTGCTTACATAAGTTGATATATGTCCGGTCGGCAACAGGGGAATGGACTCGCTTGATATTTCTCGGCTCGATCCTGCGGCGTGTCTACCTATCGCTGAGCGAGCTGACATGGTCGGCGCTGCTATCGATTTTCACAGTCCATCTCGTCGCCTCCTACGTGCTGCTCGCCCTCGCCGGGGAAAGCGGGATCGTCGGGGACGTCTTCGATTTCATCTATTACTACATGGTGACGGCGACGACCGTCGGCTATGGGGACATCTCGCCGAGATCGGGGGCGGGCCGGCTGCTCGTCGCCCTGTTCGTGCTTCCCGGCGGCATCGCGATCTTCACCGCTGTCCTCGGCAAATTGTTGACAGGCATAGGCACGATCTGGAGGAACCGCATGCGGGGATTGGGCGATTACGGCGAAAGAGCCGACCATGTCATCGTCATGGGCTGGCAGGAGGGGCAGACCCTGCAAATCCTGCGCCTCCTGCACACCGAGCGGCAAGCGCACGAGCCGATGAGCGTGCTGATCGCCAAGGAACCCACCGAAAATCCGTCGATCGATTTCGCCGATTACATCCGCACCGAGCGGCTGGCGGATGCCGAGGCGCTGACGCGCGCGGGCGCGGCAGGAGCCAGGTCGATCATCATCCGCGGGGCAAACGACGACGAGACGCTGGCCGCCGTGCTGATTGCCGAAGAGCACGCGCCCGCCGCCCACATCGTCGCCTATTTCCAGGACGACCGTACCGCGCAGATGGTCAAGCAGCGCCGTCCCCGCGTCGAAGCGGTGGGATCGCTGGCCGAGGAATTGCTGTCCCGTTCGGCGCGCGATCCCGGTTCGTCGGAGATCGCGGCGCGCCTGCTCTCGGCCGGTTCAGCCGATACCGCCTTCTCGCTGCTGGTGCCGCAGCTCGCCGCGCCGCTCAGCTACGGCTCGGTGTTCCTGAGCCTCAAGCGTAAGTACAAAGTGACCTTGGTCGGTATGCTGAACAAAGGCGTCACCGACCTCAACTGCCGGGACGACCTGCTGCTCAACGGCGGCGAGACACTTTACTACATCAGCGAAATGCGGTTGAGTTCGGCCGCGATTGGCTGGGCTCAACTGGGGGATGTACAATGATCGGCTGGTTCGGCGGAGGCAAGGACAAGACTTTCGCGCCCGAGCGAGGCCCTCTCGGCGCCAGCATAGGCGGGGCGCTGGAGATCGATTTCCTGTCGCTCGAAGCCGACGCGCTGCCGGGCACGCCCGCCATGCCTCTGCCGAAGAGCGGGCCGTTCATCATCGCCGCCTACGGCCAGGTGCAGCTCGACGCCGCCACGACCCTCTCCCGCTATTATGACGACGAGCATCGCATGGTCCAGGTCATGTCGGCCTCGGGCGCGGTGGGTGACGCCATCGAAGATGTGAGCTTCTACTGGCCCTGGGACAGCGTCGTGCCGGTCAGCCAGAGCGAATGGAACCGATGGACCGGCCCGAACGGGCTGATCGGCCAGCCCTCCTATGATGCCGACGGCATCGTCTTCAACCGCTTCTGGGGCGAAGGGCCGGAACGCGCCGAACTCGTGCAATTCGTCGAGACCATCGACGACGGCGAGATGCAGCGATCCATTCACCAGACCTGCATGCTCTATTACCGCCCGCTCGGCAGAACGCGCGAGATGCTGCTTCTCAATGTCGAGCGCGATCTCGATCAGGGCCAGAGCCTTGCGGGAAGTTCCATCGAATTCCTGATCGGCTACGGCATCGCGCCTGCCGATGTCAGGCGGGTTTGAAGAGCTTTCAATTTATCAATGGAGGAATTTTATATGCTCGATTATGTGGCGGGACTTCCAGCCTTCCTGATTTATTTTGCCATCGGTCTCGCCGCCTACGGGGTTTTCGGCGCGGTTTACACGCGGCTCACCCCGCACAAGGAAGTCGAGCTGATCCGCGCGGGCAACCTCGCCGCCGTCACCGCTTTCCTCGGCGCCCTCCTCGGCTTCAGCCTGCCGCTCGCCTCGGCCGCCGCCAATTCGGTGAGCATCATCGACTACATCATCTGGGCGGCCATCGGCACGCTGGTGCAGGTGCTCGGCTTCTTCATCGCCAACTTCACGATGCAGGATCTGCACGAGAAGATCACGCGCGGCGAAATCGCGGCAGGTCTGTGGGGCGGCGGCATCGCCCTCGTGATCGGTATCCTCAATGCCGCCTGCATGACCTACTGAGGAGGCCGCCATGCGCAGACGCCTGACCGGCCGCCGGCCGCCAGTTCTTGCCCTCGGCACCATTGCCGTTTCCACCATGATGCTTTCCGGCTGCGGAGACGATCCTGCAGACTCGCAGGTGATGTTCACCTCCGTCGACCAGTGCGTGGCAACCGGCATGGACCAGCAGGTGTGCCAGGCCTCCTATCAGGATGCCATGCGTGCCCATCTTGCGACCGCGCCCCGTTTCGACGGCATGGCCGCCTGCGAAGCCGAATACGGGGCGGGCAGATGCATGGAGCAGCCGAAGGCCACGGTCACCAACAATCTCGGCGCGACCGGCAGCTTTTTCATGCCGTTTCTCACCGGTTATCTCCTGTCCTCGGCGCTCGACAATATCGGCGACTATTACACCTACCGCCGGCGCCAGGAGGAGAGCGGCGGCGGCTCCTATGGCGGCGCGTCGCCGATCTACCGCAATCGCTCCGGTGAACTCGTAACGACGGTGAGAAGCGGCGGCAGCGACGTGGCTGCGCCGACACGCCAGACGATGAAACCCGTCAACGTCAACACCCGCACCGTCGCCCGCCAGGGCTTCGGGGGCCGGTCGTCCTTCAGCTTCGGCGGTTAGCATGAAGCGCATCACGCTTCCGGCGCGCCCGGACTGGCTGGACAAGGCCCGGGCGGTCGGCTTCGGCTTTCATGAAATGTATGGCGAGCCCTATTGGCTCGACGATGCCGCCTATACGTTCACACTCGACGAGATCGAGACGAAGATCGAAGAGCCTAGCCAGGAACTGCATGACATGTGCATGGACCTGGTCGGCGACATCGTCAACGACGAGGAGACGCTCGACAGGCTCGCCATCCCAGCGGACCTGCGCGACGTGGTGCAGCGCTCGTGGCGCCGTGGCGACCGGCATCTTTATGGCCGCTTCGACCTTGCCTATGACGGCACGGGGCCGGTCAAACTTCTCGAATACAATGCGGACACGCCGACCGCCGTCTTCGAGACCGCCTATTTCCAGTACAATTGGCTCACCGATCAGATCGCCCTGGGCGTCCTGCCTGACGGCGCCGACCAGTACAATCTGCTGCAGGAAAGCCTCGTCGAGGCGTTCGAGCAGTTTCCCCGCGATTCCATTTTCCACTTCGCCGTCATGACCGACAACGAAGAGGACCGGGGCACGACCGTCTACCTGATGGATTGCGCCATCCAGGCCGGCCATCGCGTGCAGCTGCTCGATATCGACGAAATCGGCATCGATGCGCAGGGGCGTTATACGGATCTGCAGGATCGGGTGATCGATCGCTGCTTCAAGCTCTACCCTTGGGAATTCATGCTGCGCGAACCTTTCGGGCAGCAACTCATCCGCAGCGGCGATGTCTTCATCGAGCCCGCCTGGAAGGCCGTGCTTTCGAACAAGGGGCTTTTGCCGCTGCTGTGGCGCCGCTATCCCAATCACCCCAATCTGCTGCCGAGCTATTTCCCCGACGATCCCAAGGCATCCGACCTGACGGACTATGTCCGCAAGCCGCTCCTTTCGCGCGAAGGCGAAAACGTGACGATCTTCCGCAATGGCGAGGAATTTGCATCCGCGCCCGGGGGCTATGGCGAAGAGGGCTTCGTCATTCAGGGTTATACGCCGCTCTTCGAAGGCCCGGGCGGCTTTGCGGTGCTCGGCAGTTGGGTCGTCGGCGACCGTGCCTGCGGCCTCGGCATCCGCGAGGACAAATCGCGCATCACCGCGAACCTCTCGCGTTTCGTCCCCCACGTCATTCTGGACTGACGGAAACGGAACTCAGGAGCGGTCGAAACGCTCGAGCATTTTCTTAAGCTGGGCGTTCTGCCGATGAAGCTTTTGCGCCAGTTCGCTCCTCAGCTTCCTGATGTCCTCGTCGAGGCTCGCCACTTCGTCGAAGAACGGATCGCGGGAAGGTGAGGCTTGCGCGGATCGCTCCTGCGCGGCGGTATTCTTGGCGGCCACGTCGGCCGCCGTCCGCTTCGCGCTGCCCAGGCGCTTGGCCGGCGGCTTTCGCTGAGGCTTCGCGGTCGTCGCCGGAGCATCCGTTTCGACAGGCGAGGGACTGGTGTCATCGAGGTCGGGCGTTTGCGCCTCAGCGGCATCGCGAACGGCTTCCGCTTCCTTCGATGCCGCGGGCCGATCTAACGTGTCGCGACCGGTCGCCCCCGGAGCTTCCGCCGCATCGGAAGCAACGGCCGACGCGGGTTTGGCTTCGCTTTCGGTCGGCTCGGCATCGTGCCCGGTCGAATTTTCCTGCGCTTTCGCCGGCCGTCGGCGTGACGTCAAATCGGCAAGGAATCTCCACGGTGTCTTCATGATGCTTCAACCCTCCCGCAATTGGGCTGCGATGCTGCTGCAGCGACTATGCCCTCATGGGCCGTTCGGCCGGGCGCACCGAAATGCGCCCGGTGAAATGAAATGGCTGAGATCGGCGTCGTGACTTGCCCGCTCGGGAGACTCAGGCAAGCCCGAGCTTCTTGCGCAGCTCGGCATTTTCCTGGCGCAGCTTGTCGGCCAGGGATTTCCGAAGCCTCTTGTTTTCCTCTTCGAGATGAATGAGGTCTTCGAGCTCATCGATGGCGGGCGCGGAAGCCTTAGCCGGCTGCGCGGCAGGTTTCGCCGCCTTCTTCGCAGCAGCGGTCTTGGGCGCGCTCTTGCCGGCCGCGGCCTTCGTTTCGGCGGGCTTGCGCCTGGCGCCCTTGGACCGGCCGTCGGGCTTTGCCGGGCTTGCCGCCGGCGAAGGCGCGCTCACCGCTTCCGATACGGTGGGAGCAGCTTCGGCGGCAGCCTTCTGGCGCCGCGGCGCACGCGGCTTCTTCGCCTCGGTTTTGGCAGATGCAGCCGTCTCCGCGGCCGCGACAGCGGAACCTGTATTATTCTCGTCAGCCATCAGTCGTCTCCTCTATAGCCAAGTCTCTTTTCAACCGAGTAAAAGACGGAGTCAACAAAGTTACTTGGGAAGAAAGCAGGGCGGCCGCGCGCATGACTGCGCGTCCCGCAAGAATGAAGAACGACGCCTGAAATTCGAACGCTGCGGAAACTACCAGCGCAGGAGACGCCGGCCCATCAACGACCCCGCTGTCGTAACGATCGCAATGGCCAGGACATACCAGCTGACGAGGAAGAGCGGGCTGTCATCCGGGCAGTGCCAGGCATAGATCGCAGCCGCAACGGCGCCAGCGGCAAGACCAGCCGCCGCCCCCGCCGCCGCGGGATCGCCGGGCGCGGCATTCTTCAGCGCCAGCATGAAACCCGCCAGCGGCGCCAGCGACAGAACCGGGATGAAGAAGACGCAGAACGCCGCATTGTCGCCGATCATGCTCGCCGCCCAGTTCTGTTCCGGCACGACGACAAGCTCGGCAATGACGGCCGCGACGAGCAGCGCCGCCGGCAGGAGCAGCGCAAGGGCGCGCGCCCTCAGCGGAACGCCCGGCCGGCCGATCTGGAAGACGAGGCGGGAGGCGAGGATCGCCAGCAGCAGCGTCTCGCAGATCTTGAAGAAGACGCGCGCCGTCTCGAAGACGGTCTGCATGTTGTGGCGCAGGCCGATCGTCGAAACCATCAGCGTGACCGAGATCGCCGCGCCGATCAGCAGCGCCAGCGCCATCATGCGGCCGAGCCGCAACCGCACCGGCGCATCTTCCGACAGAAGGTTGATCAACTCGTCCGTTTTCACTTGTCGTCACTCCGGTAAAGCGCGGCGAGCGTTTTCAGCGCCCGGTGAAGGGCAACACGCACCGCGCCTTCACTCATCTTCAGCCTCTCGGCCGTCTCGCGTATATCAGCTCCTTCCATGGAGATGGAGCGGACGATATCGCGCTGCGGATCTCTCAGGCGCTCCAGCATATGCTCGGCATCGAGCCGATCCAAGTTGCCGGCCTGTTCTTCGGCCTCCAGCGTCGCCATCACGTCGTCGATCGGCACGTCGATGTGGCGGCCGCGGCGGCGCAGGCTGTCGATCAGCTTGTTGCGCACGATCGTCGACAGCCACGGGCCGATCGGGCGCGCCGGGTCCCACGTTCCGCGCTTCAGGTGGACGGCGAGCAGCACTTCCTGCACCACGTCCTCGGCCTCGCTCGCCGGTGCGCCGAACTGGTCGCAACGCCGGCGCGCCATCGCCCTCAAGTGCGGGGTGACGGCCGAGAGGAAGCGGTGATAGGCTTGCGTATCGCCTGCCATGGCGCTGCGCATCCAGCCTGCCCATTCTTCTTCACGCGCCGAATGTTTCACCCGACATAATCCCCTACGGATGCGCACACATTCTTGTTACCGCGCCGGCTAAAATATTTCGAGCGGCCTCGCATCCCTTTGTTTCCAGGCTTTTCGCTTGCGCCATCGTAAAGGGCAAGGGTGCGGCTTTAAAAAAATCGCGCCGACCGCTGTAACAACGGCGGCGCTCCCTCCGTAGCCCGCAATGTGAAGCCACTCCACGGCTTCTCCATTCAACGGAGATTAAATCATGAAGAACAGCATCGTCACGCTCGCACTGGCAGGCTCCCTCGCTTCCGCGCTCGCAACCATTGCCGCGCCGGCCGCTTCCGCCGCCGACAACAAGGAGAAGTGCTACGGGGTCGCGCTCAAGGGCCAGAACGATTGCGCCGCCGGCCCCGGCACGACCTGCGCCGGCACCGCCAAGGTCGATTACCAGAAGAACGCCTGGAAGCTCGTTCCCGCCGGCACCTGCATGTCGATGAAGACGCCCGACGGCCACGGCTCGCTGATGCAGGGCAAGGCTCCGGCCTGAGCCGCGGCAGGCATTTTAGGGACGGCGCAAGCCGCGCCGTCCGCTTCTTCCAAGGAGACCATCCGTGAAACCGTCCGAACTTCCCCGCCGCCCCGGCGTCGGCTTCAAGCCGGAGCATTTTTCCGAAATCATCGGCCGCCCGCAGCCGGTCGGCTTCTTCGAGATCCATGCCGAGAACTATATGGGCGCCGGCGGCCCGCCGCATGCCCAGCTCGGCAAGCTGCGCGAGGATTATGCGCTGTCGATCCACGGCGTCGGCCTGTCGATCGGCTCGATGCAGCCGCTCGACCGCGAGCATCTCGCCCGGCTGAAAATCCTCTGTGATCGCTACGCGCCGGAAAGCTTCTCCGAACATCTCGCCTGGTCGTCGCACGACACGGTCTTCATGAACGACCTGCTGCCGCTTCCCTACACGCAAGCGACACTTGCCCGCGTTGCGGACCATATCGATGAGGTGCAGGAAACGCTCCAGCGCCAGATGCTGCTCGAAAATCCCGCGACCTATCTGCTGTTTGCGGAAAGCACGCTCGAGGAAACGGAATTCCTGGCCGATCTCATCAGGCGCACCGGATGCGGGCTGCTGCTCGACGTCAACAACGTCTTCGTCGCATCCACCAATCACAATATGGACTCACGCGATTATCTCGCCCGCTTCCCCGTGCAATGGGTGCACGAGATCCATCTGAGCGGCCACTCCGAAACAGTGGACGATCAGGGCGCGCCGCTGCTGATCGACTCGCACGACACGCCGGTGAAAGATCCGGTCTGGGCGCTCTACGAAGAGGTCATCGCCAGGACCGGTCCCGTCGCCAGCCTGATCGAATGGGACAATGACGTGCCGGAATGGCATGTCCTGCGCGCCGAGGCGGAGGCCGCGCGAGCCATTCTCGATGCCGCCCCCAGCCGCCGCGCCGCCTGAGATCCGCCATGCCGGCCGATATCCAGACACGTTTTGCCCAGGCGCTCGCCGATACCGCGCTTCCCGTCCCGGCCGGCCTTGCGGCCTGGAACGGCGGCGAGCCCGCGCGCCGCTTCGGCGTCTACCGCAACAATGTCGCAAGCGGGCTCATCGGCGCGCTCGTCTCCCGTTTCCCGGCAAGCGAGCGGATCGTCGGCAAGGATTTCTTCGCGGCGATGGCGCAAGAATTCATCCGGCTTTTTCCGCCCCGCTCGCCGCTGCTCCTGTCCTATGGCGACGGCTTTGCGGATTTCGTCGAGAGCTTCGAGCCTGCGTCGGAGCTTGCCTATCTCCCTGACGTCATCCGCCTCGAAGCGGCGCGCGGCCGCGCCTACCATGCCGCCGATGCAGCTCCTCTCGATGCCGACGAACTTTCAAAAGTGACGCCGGAAAAGCTCGAAGGTCTCGTCTTCCTGGCCCATCCCTCGATGTCGATCCTGCGATCTGCGCACCCCGTCGTGACGATCTGGGCGATGAATAGCGGCGCGCTCGATCTGGCTCCCATCGAGCCCTGGATCGGCGAGGATGCGCTGATCGTACGCCCGCATATGCTCGTGGACGTCCATCGCCTGCCGCCGGGCGGCGCGGCCTTTCTGCAGGCGCTGGCCGACGGCGCAACGCTTTCGGAGGCCGCCGAGGCGGTGGCCGTTTCCGCAGCCGAATTCGATCTTTCCGCCAATCTCGCCGGCCTGCTTCAGTCCGGCGCCTTCACCGCCATCAAGGAGACCGACCCCGATGACCAATGAGATGAGCATGACCGCCCCCGCACCGCGCACGATCGCCGGGCGTTTCTACGCAACGCTCAGGCTTTTCGACCGCATCCCGCACGATCTGATCGCGCTGGTCGCGCGCCTGTCGATCGCCGCCGTCTTCTGGCAATCGGGCCAGACCAAGGTGGACGGCTGGAATGTCACCGACAATGCCGTCTATCTCTTCGAGACCGAATACAGGTTGCCCTTCGTCGATCCTTGGATCGCGGCACACCTTGCCGCCTTCGCCGAGCATTTCTTTCCGCTGCTGCTCGTTATCGGCCTCGCCAGCCGCCTCTCGGCGCTCGCCCTTCTCGGCATGACCGTCGTCATCGAGATCTTCGTCTATCCCGGTGCCTGGCCGACCCACGGAACCTGGGCCGTCTGCTTCCTCGTCATCATCGCCGGCGGCCCCGGCCGATTTTCGCTCGACCATACGATCCTGCGGTCCAGGGTAAGGGGGAGCTGATCTGCGGGCATGGAATGTCAAATATTGACATCGCGACTTGAATGAGAACAATTCAGCAAGCAATCTGGATTGGGAGGGCGTGGTCATGACCAGCAGCCTGCATGTTAGCTTGCCCGATGAAATGCGTGCCTTCGTCGATATGCGCGCCAACGGGAAGAGCCAATATACGACGCCGAGCGAATATGTGCGCGCCCTCATTCGCGAAGACATGGCACGCGAAGAAGACCGCCGTTATGCCATCCGCTCGCTGCTGCGGGCGGAAGAGGAATTCCAGCGCGGTGAGATGCTGCCCCTGTCGGCGCTGGATGCCGTCGATGCCGAATTGGATGAAGAGCTGCGCTAGTGGCCCCTCGCGTTCTCATCCTGCCGACCGCGCTTGACAACTATCGGCTGGCGGTCCGCGAAACAGCACGGAAATGGTCCGCCGAGCAGGCAAAAGCATATGGCCGCCTGCTGCGGGCCGGATTTGAAGACATCCCGGCAGCCTATGCCCGCCTGAGGGCAAAGGAAGACGAACGTGTCGGGAAGTCTCCCTTCCGGCTCCACAGGATCGAGCACCACTACGCCGCCTACATTGTCGTTGACGATGAAACTTTCGTCATTGCCGCCGTCTTGCACGAACGCATGGACATTCCCGCACAGCTGCGGGCAAGCGCACGATTGACCGACAGGGAGTACGAAGCGCTGATGGGGCATCCTCGGCCGAAGCTCTAAAGCGCGTCGCGATCTTTCAGATTCGCTCCTCGCGCTTTAGGTCTTTGTTTGTACGCATGTCGTTCTCGCAAAACCGCCGCACACTTTTGCGCGACATGCTCTAAGGATGGTCGATCATGATTACGCCATGGGCAAACGATGATCCGGAACCCGGCGTAGCGCGTCGCCAGAGGGCAATGTCATCCGGCCGCCAGAGCCGAGACGTCCAAGTTTAATAAGTTTTCACTAATTTACGCTTAAGTTTTGGTTAAAATGCGATTCACCCTCTTCGCATATGATGCCAGCCGTTTCCGGTCGCTGCCGCGTTAAAGCGTGATGCAACAGCTATACCGCCAGTGGCAGATCTCCGCCCGAAACGCGATCAGCTATCGCGCCAAGTTCGCCCTGGCGACGGAGATCGCAAAATGCGATATGTCTCCCCGCGAAATCCGCCGCGCTGCCCGCCGGGTCGTCCGCGCACTGGAAGCCGTCATCGACCTTCCGATCGCCAGCGCCGATGTCTTGAAGCGCGCGCGGCAACACTTCAGCGCATTGACCGACCTGCTTTCAGCCAGCGGCTTTGATGCAGCCGGCGGCGAGTAGCGGCTGCGCCGACCCAGCGCCTTCTTCGTTGAAAGCACAAAGGCAGCGCCCGATAGCCGGCAGCCTAGGGGACTGGCGACTGTTGTCGTTTGTACTGAGGCCCGCTAGGACGAATCGACATTCATCTGAGCCAGATCATCGCTGCGACGAGATATACGCAGCCTTTGAAGTGAATGGTTCTGCGGTCATAACGTGTGGCGAAACGACGGAAGTGCTTCATTCGGTTGAAGCAGCGTTCGATGCGGTTCCGCTGAATGTAGATGGTTTCATCGTGCGGTATGATG
>NZ_JARWKX010000021.1:0-114410 GCF_047445895.1 Rhizobium sp. BR 249
CAACCCTGCTCCCGGCGCTGGACAGCTTTGAAGACAACATCGCCCAAACATTCGAATCCCCCTCGCTACGCCGTCCCCAAAAGCGGCGTCGATGCCTGATGACAAAACAGCCTTGACTAAGGCAATGCGATTAGACAACCTTGCCAATGCCATCGCGCCTGTCATCTTCACCGCCATCCTCGACCGGTGCCGGCACCGGCCCGGCGCTCTTTGCCTGCGCCGTTCTCGCAGCCTTGGCGCTGATCTTCGTGCTCATGCTGATGGCGCTGGTGCGCGGCGCCCGCGCAGCGGAGCCGAGCCCGGTCGTTTCGTGAGACCTCGCCGAGGCAGAACGGGATAGATCTCCAAACGACCGGCCATCTTTGGCGAATCTTTTGAATCGCTTGCCGCCACTTTTTCGAAGTTCAATTCGATGGCTCAGAAATCGAGTCACCTTTGGCAGGATCTGAATCCGGAAATCCTGTCATCTATCTGAATTTCAATGGAATAATCTAAGACCCCATCAGGGTTTGCAGAATCAGAGCGCCCGCTTCACCGCAGCGCTGCTGTCATAATCGGCTGCGATGCGCTTTTCCCGGAGCGGCCGCACCCGCTCGATCGAGAGCTGGTAATCCGGATGCGCCTTATAGGCGGCAAGCGCCGCCTCATCGTCGAATTCGCCGTAAACCACCAGATCGATCTCCGTGCCCAGTTGATCGGTCTTCACATTGGTGCCGATCTCCAGCAGCCGCGCATACGGAATGCCGGTCAGTATGGAAAGCCCGGCCCTGACCTCCTCCAGATGTTCCTCCGGCACGGTGAAGAAGACGATGTGGCGGATCACGCGGAAGCTCCTGTCAGATTTCAGAGGGTCAGCCGCGCGATAACACGCAAGCCCCTGGCCTTCAACCGCGCAAGCGGCCGGATGCGGCATCCGGACGTATCGCCGCATCGAAGGCGACGGCATAGGCCGCAAGCTTCTCGGCCCGATCCATGCCATTGACGATCCGGCGCGCGTTCACCCAATCCTCGGTCGTCGCATTCAGATGATCTTCGAGCTTGTGGCCGGTGAAGCTGCCTTGCAGCATGCCCTCGATCAGGATCATGACCGCCACGTCCATCTCCATCGCCCGGTCGGGATCAGCAACGAGATCGATACCCGTCAGCACACTCATCGCCTCGTAGTTCCGCTTGTGGGTGAGCTGCACGAGCCCGCGCCCGAGCCAGCTGCGGCCATCCTCATCCGGCCGCCAGTAGGGCATCTTCACCCAGGAGAGCCGGCCTGCGGCAAAGGCCGTCTCCAGGATTTCGACCGCGCGCACATCGCTTTCAGCCAGCGTCTCACGCACCGGCTGCATCGTATAGGCGGTCTCGTGATAAGCGGTTGCCAGGATGTAGGCGAGCCAACGACGGTCCGCATGCGCAAAGCGCTGTTCCCAAGCGTCGAGAATCGCGGTCGCGCCCACTACCTGAGGCTGAGTCATTGCACCCTCGAAGAGCGCTTCCTGCACCACATCAAAAAAGAATGTCCGATCCATGTGAACAACCATTCCGCGCTCCTCGGAAAATAACGTGGTTAAAACCGTCTTAATCGATTAAAATCAACTTAATCGTTTAAAGTGTTTAAGCCACTGATTTACACACCATTTGTCTTGTGCAATGCATCTGCCTGCCCTGAAGCCTTGACCCCGAAAGAGGAGACTTCCGATGCAGATGCCCGCCAATACCCAAACCACCATTCCCCAGCATGTGGTCGACCAGATGGAAAATGAGTGGCGCCAGATTCGCCTTGAACGGGAAAATCCCCGTCCGGCCCAGCAGCCTCAGCAACAGCGCTGAGAGATACCACAAAGCCTTGCCGATGTAAGGCAACCCTTGATCGGCCGCGTGTCCGCCTTCGCGGTTCATCCCCTCTCCAATTCGTGCGCCGCCAACGCCCGACAAATGCCCGGCCAGTTCCTCGCTGCCGGGTATTTTATTGAATAAGCCGGGCCGCGCCTGATTGATAGCGGCTCATCGCGCCGCCGCGTCAAGCCGTTTTGCCAGCGTTTCGAGCGCCCGAGTGAAAACCGCTTTGTCGTTCAAGGCGCGCGACAGGACCAGCGCTCCCTGGATGCCGGCCACGCTTTCCTCGGCAAGCGCGAGCGCCTCCTCCTCGGGATAGCCTGCCCGCACCAGCGCCGAGCGCAATGCGCCGATCCAGCGGATGAAATAGCCGCCGATCGCTGCCGAAAACCGTTCCCGTGTCTCGTCAAGCGCGAAGGCCCCGACGAGGCAGATGCGGCCGCCGGAGCGGAAATAGTCGTTCACATTCGTCCACATCGCCGCGATGGCCTCACCGGCGTCGTCATGTCTCAACGGCCGATAGACGGCATGCTCGAACCAGGCATCGACCTCGGCGATGACGGCGCCTGCCATCTCCTCCTTGCCGCCGGGAAAGAAGTGATAGAGGCTGCCCTTGCCGATGCCGGTGCGCTCGGTGATCCGGCTGAGCGAGGCGCCCTCATAGCCAAGCTCGCGGAAGATTTCCGCCAGGAGGGGGACGATGTCGGCGCGTTCATAGACGGTCTTCACCGCTGGACTTCCCGTTCAAAGTCCGAGTTCTGTCAGACCGGGATGGCCATCCGGTCGCCGGCCGAGCGGCCAATGGTATTTGCGCTCCGATTCGCGGATCGGCAGATCGTTGATCGAGGCGAAGCGGCGCTGCATCAGGCCAGCGGCATCGAATTCCCAGTTCTCGTTGCCGTAGGAGCGGAACCAGTTGCCGCTGTCGTCGCGCCATTCATAGGCGAAACGCACGGCGATGCGATTGTCGGTGAAGGCCCAGATCTCCTTGATCAGCCGGTAATCCAGCTCCTTCGCCCATTTGCGGCTGAGGAAAGCAACGATTTCGGCGCGGCCGGTGACGAATTCGGCGCGGTTCCGCCAGCGACTATCCGGCGTATAGACGAGCGAGACGCGCTCGGGATTGCGGCTGTTCCAGCCGTCTTCGGCAAGACGGACTTTCTGGGTGGCGGTCTCCAAGGTGAAAGGCGGGACGAGGCTGGACATGAGATCTCCTGTACTGATCAGACTTTACTTTACCGATCAGTACAGTCATTGACAAGCTGGTTTGGCGTATTGTCCGGCTTCAGAGGTCGGGACCTGGGCGCCAACGCAGCGGCAGAGCATCCTGGCGAAAAACGATGTGTTCCGGCGTGAAACGCCACAGCCTTTCCGCCCGTTGAAAGCTTGCCATTTCGGGCGAAGAGAGCAGCACCTCTACCCTCCCCGTCATCTGCAGCAGATCGCCGGTTTCGAAATCGACGAAGACCAGCCCAGCCTTCGGGTTGACCAGGAAATTGCCGAGCGTGTTGAAGAACCGATTGCCGGGAAAATCCGGAACGGTGAGCACCCCATCGGCGCCGACGCGCACGAAGCCGGCATGGCCGCCGCGATGGGACACGTCCACCTGCCGCTCGCCATTGTCGCGATCGACAAAGGAGGCGACGAAAAACGTATCGGCGCCCTCGATGATCCGCCGCGCCCGATCGTCGAGTTGATCGGAGTGAGCAGGCCTCACCGCCGTCAGGACATCGGGATCTCGAACGAAAGCAGCAGAACGAAGCTGGATATATTGCGGACAATTGCCGAAGCTCTGGCCGACACCCACCTGAAAGGCGTCAGCACCTGCCCTGCGGATCACGCCGTTCAGCCGGTTGCGCCGGCGGGTCTCCAGCTGGATTCCAAGCATCGCGATCGCGTTGCCATCTTCCATACCGGCATCGGCAGGATCGGCCGGGTCGCGCGGCAGGCTGATATCAAGAACCGCCGGGTCCGGCGAGGACATGAAGCCCGGCTGCCCAGACCGCACAGTTGCCCAGACATCTCTCCTGGTATCGACCGCGCCGAGCACGATGAAGGGCAGCATCGGAAAGAAGGCACGGTGCTGCTCCGGCATCGCCCGGCGGACGAAATTCCGCCCGGGCCCGTCCATGCGTTCGACGACGCCGACACTGCGCTGCATGGCGAGTTCACCCTCGTGCCAGGGCGATGCGGCGTCTTGTTTTGGCTGCTCCAGCATAGCGACTCTCCTTCAGCTCCACTTCGGAAACCGGGACGATCCCTCAAGCGGCAAGACCGATCCTGGTCTTGCGAAAACCGACGAAACCCGGCAGCGCCTCGATGCGCGCAAGCCATGCCCGGACGCTCGGATAGGGAGAGGTATCGACATTACCCTCCGGTGCATTGGCGATGTAGCTGTAAAGCGCGATGTCGGCGATCGTGGGCTTGGCGCCGAGCAGGAAGTCGCGGTCCTGCAATTCTGCCTCGACCAGTGCGAGGATGCGGTGCGCCCGGGCGATCACCTCCTCGGTGCGGAAATCAGCGCCGAAGACGGTAACAAGGCGGGCAGCGCAAGGTCCGTAGGCGATTTCGCCCGCGGCAACCGAGAGCCATTTCTGTATCCGTGCCGCCGCAACGGCATCCTCCGGCAGCCAGTCGGTGCGGCCATATTTGCGCGCGAGATAGACGAGGATGGCGGAGGAATCGGCAATGACCGTGCCGTCGTCATCGAGAACCGGCACCTGGCCGAAGGGGTTGAGCTCGAGAAACTCCGGAGCCTTATGGCCGCCTGCCGCCAAATCGACCTCGATCAATTCATAGGACACGCCGAGCAGCGACAGGAACAGGTGAGCCCGATGCGAATGGCCGGACAGCGGGTGATGGTAAAGTTTCATGGCGGTTCCTCTGGGCTTCTGATGGAGGCTAGGCTTGCGGCGATGGCCGCTCGACCATCCGAGAGGTAATTTACGGCCTTCCATCCAGACGCAGTAGAATGCTAATTTGGAAAGCGTTCTCTCAATTTATGGAAGGCTGGAATGGACCGTCTCGACGCCATGAGCGTGCTTCTCGCCGTCGTCGAACAGGGCAGCCTGTCGGCCGCCTCACGGCATCTGCGTTCACCGCTGGCCACCGTCAGCCGCAAGGTTTCGGAACTGGAAGCTCATCTCAATGCCCGGCTGCTGCAAAGGACCAACCGAAGGGTCGCGCTGACGGAAGCCGGCCGCGCCTACGTGGAGGCGGCGCGCGAGATTCTCGGCCGGGTGGAGGAAGCGGAGCGGACGGCCGCCGGTGAATACAGTGCGCCCAAGGGCGAACTGACGATGACCGCGCCGATCGTCTTCGGGCGGCTGCACGTCCTGCCGGTCGTGGTGGATTTCCTGAAGGCCTATCCCGAGATCAATCTGCAACTGATGCTTGGCGACCGGCTATCGAACCTCGTCGAGGATCATATCGATCTGGCGCTGAGGATCGGCCACCTGCCGGACAGCAATCTGATCGCCACGAGGCTCGGCGCCATCCGCCGCACCGTCTATGCCAGCCCGGATTACCTTGCGCAGCACACGGCGCCCCGGCATCCGAGCGATCTCTCCACGCATGACTGCATCACCTTCGAGGGCATGGCCTCGACGCGAAGCTGGACATTCATCGACGGGAAACACGATCTCGCCGTGCCGATCCGCTCACGGCTTGCCGTCAATACAGCCGAAGCCGCGGTCGATGCCGCCGTCGCCGGTCTCGGCATCACGCGCGTTCTCTCCTACCAGGCCGCTCGCGCCGAAACGGCGGGCCTGCTGGTGCCGCTGCTTGCCGATTTCGAGCCGCAGCCGGCGCCGGTGCAGCTCGTCTACCCCTCGCAGGGTCTGGTCCCCTTGAAATTGCGCGCGCTCATCGATTTCGCAACACCGCGCCTGCGCGCAACGCTGAAGTAGGCTCAGGCGAGCTTGCCCTCTTCCGCCTTGTAGAAATACTGGCTGGCGACCAGCCAACCCTTGAGCGGCCTGAGCGGCGGAATGCAAGTCGCGAGCATGAAGGGGCCGGTGAACAGAAACTGCGCCCAGATCGGCGCGGAAAAGGCCACCTCCAGCCAGACGCCGAGCAGCACGCTCGGAATGCAGGCAAAGCAGATGACGAAGAAGGCCGGACCGTCGGCCGGATCGGCGAAGGAATAATCGAGGCCGCAGACCTCGCATTCCGGCCGCAGCGTCAGGAAGCCCTTGAACATGTGACCTTGGCCGCAGCGCGGGCAGCGCCCTCTGATACCGGCCTGCATCGGAGGAAGTGGGGGATATTCGGTGTCCATGATGTTCTCGCTTTCAGATCCTCAGGCATTGATGCAATCAATGCTACAAATGTATGCATTCAATATGGTTACATTAAGTCGATATCGCCAATCAATTCGTCAGAATGACGCAGATCCACAGCCGCAGCATGGAAACCGCGCCTGCCGTAAGTGATGATGTCCGTGGGCTTGCTCGTCAGAAGAACGAGGCCGCCATCTCCGGCGGGCCTTCGAGCGCGTGGGCCATGAATTCCAGCGCGCCCTGCAATTTCTCCCGCGTGATCGGGCCGCCGAGGCAGACCCGCACAGCTTCCGGGGCAGCGCCTTCGACCGTAAAGGCGTCGCTTGCCACGACGCCGATACCGGAAGAGTGCATGTGGCTGAATGTGGAGCGGGTCCAGCCGCTCGATAACGGCAGCCAGATGTTGAAGCTCAGCGGATCGGCGCGGTAGCTGCCGGCCGGCAGGATTTCAGCGGCCATCCTCTGGCGGGCGGCAGCCTCGGCGCGGATGAACCTCAGGATCGCATCAGCCGTACCGTCCTCGATCCAGCGAGTGACGAGCGCGACGTTCAGCGGCGAGGCCATCACATTGCTGGCGCGCATGGCGCTGACGAAGGGCCACACGGCCTTGGTATCCGGCGCCACGACATAGGCAAGGCGCAGGCCCGCGCCGATACATTTCGCCAGTCCGCCGATATGCCAGGTCAGATCAGGCGCCGTTGCCGCAAGCGGCGGCGGACCTTCCACCGGGATGAAGCCATAGGCATCGTCCTCGACGATCGGCACCTGATATTTGCGGGCAACGGCTGAGATTTCCTCGCGGCGCGCGGCAGGGATCGTCAGTGTCGTCGGGTTCTGCAGCGTCGGATTGAGATAGAGCGCCTTCGGCTTCAATCTCTCGCAGGCTCCGGCAAAGGCATCCGGCAGGATACCGTCTCCGTCCATCGGCAGGCCGGCGATATTGAGCCGCAACTGGGCGGCGATCGAGCGCATGCCGGGATAGGTGATGTTTTCCGAAACTACGGTCTCGCCGGGCTTTGCAAGGAGGCCGAAGATCGCAAGCAGCGCCGGATGGGCGCCCGGCGTGACGAAGATCCGCTCCGGCGAAGGTTTGAGCCCGCGACGGCCGAGCCAGGCGGCAGCGGCTTCCTTATCCATGCCAGAGCCGCCGAAACCCTGGTAGCGCAGAAGCGGAACGAGGTTTGCCGCCACCGCTGACATGCCGTCCCGCATGCGCCCGATCAGCTCCGGGTCATCCGGTTCCGGCGGCAGGTTCATCGAGAAATCGACGACGGATGCGCGGCGGGGATCGGGCGCGGCATCAAGCGCGAAACCTCGGCCTTCCCTGTCCGCGCCACCGGTGACGAAGGTGCCGCGGCCAACGTGGGAATCGACGAGGCCACGCTTTTGCGCCTCGACATAACCTCTTGCCACGGTGGTGAAGTCGACATTCAGCCGCTTGGCGAGTTCGCGTTGCGGCGGCAGCCGGTCTCCCGCCACCAGATGCCCGCTGCGCAGATCCATTTCGATCAGATCGGCAATCGCCATGTAGCGGGGGCTGCTGCTGCGGCTGAGATCGGGATGCCAGTCCTTCATTTCGTGAGCCCTGTCGCTATCGCTTTCCGATAAGATTGACTGTATATTGTTGCACTTGCCTCCTGTCATCAAAAATGTGGCGCCACGGGCCGTTGCGGAAAATCCGTTCGCCAAGCCTTGCCTCCATCCATCCATCTCCTTACCTATTCAAGGTGGGATGCGTCCGGGTCAGCCTTCCGCGCCGGCGCCCCATTGGGATGAAAGCATGAATATCGATCCGATCTTGCGGTCCGTGGTGGCCGTGCGCTCCTCAATTCCGGAAGATGCCTACACCGCAGAAACGCTGGGCACCGTCCGGGAAGGCAGCGGCGTGGTCATCCGCGACAACGGGCTGGTGCTGACCATCGGTTATCTCATCACCGAGGCCGATGAGGTGTGGCTGACCACCCGTGACGGGCGCGTGGTTCCCGCCCATCCCCTTGCCTATGATCAGGAAAGCGGCTTCGGCCTGGTGCAGGCGCTCGGCGCGCTCAGCGCTCCGGCGGTGCTTTTCGGCGATGCGGCCGCAGCCAAGCCGGGCGATCCCGTCGTGCTCGTCGACGGAATGGGCGAATTCGTCGAGGCAAATATCGTCGCCAGGCAGGAATTCGCCGGTTACTGGGAATATCTGCTTGATGAGGCGATCTTCACCGCACCGGCCCATCCAGCGTGGGGAGGCGCGGCGCTGATCGGCTCGGACGGCAAGCTCCTCGGCATCGGCTCGCTGCGGCTGCAGATGAGCGATGGCGCCGAGACCGCCGATATCAACATGGCCGTACCGATCGACCTGCTCACGCCGATCCTCGACGATCTCTTGAATCGCGGCCAGGTCAACAAGCCGCCGCGGCCGTGGCTCGGCGCATTCTCCGCCGAAAGCAATGGCGGCGTGGTGGTCATGAGCGTCGCCGAAGGCGGTCCCGCCGCCCAGGCAGGCCTGCGCCAGGGCGATATCATATCCGAGATCCGGGATGAAGAGGTCGACGGGCTGGCCGATTTTTATCGCAAAGTGTGGAGCAGCGGTCCCGCCGGCGCCGAAATTCCCTTGCGGATTTTGCGGAACGGCCGGGAAGCATGGCTGCGCATCAAGTCCGCCGACCGTAACAGCTTTCTCAGGAAGCCGCAGTTGCAATAGGGCCGCGCGGGCTATCCCGCCTCAAAGATTTTCCGACGTGATCGTCAGGAAGCGCACAGGTTCGGCGCTCACCTCGACATCAATGAGCCCCAGCCTGTTCAGCGCAAGATCTATCGATCGCCTCGCCTGAACCTCCGGCGCCTGGTCGAGCACGATCGACATGATGCCGCGCCGCAGGTAGCTCTGCGTCTCTCCCGTCAGTTCATGGCCCACCCAGAAGGGCCGCCCTGCCCCGCCTTCCTCGAGCACCCTGGCGACACCCTTGTTGTCGCCGCCGGCGCTGTAGACGCCGATGATGCCGGGCTCCCGGCGGAATGCCGAACGCAGCAGTTCCATGGCATTGTGCTCGTCGTCGAGGTCGAACATGACCTCGGTGAAACGGTGTTCGTCCGAACCTCTGTCCGCGAGATAGGCGGAAAAGCCGCGTATCCGCTCCTTGTGGTTCTCGTAGGCTCCGCTGTGACAGAGAGCGACGAAGGAACCGGAGCGTTTGGCCAGCATGCCCGACATGTAATGGGCTGCCGTGCGGCCGGCGGCATAGTTGTCGATGCCGACATAGGGCAGTTCCGGAGCCGGGCGGGTCATGATCTGGACGACGGGAATGCCGAGGTCCGCGGCCTTGCGCACGCTGGTGACGACATCGGCATGATCAGGCGCAACCACGATCAGCGCCGACCGTCGCGCCGTCGGATTGGCGATGTAACGCGCAAACTCAGCCGGCTCGTTCTCGCGAATGAAGGTGCGGTGAACGACGATGCTGTCGTCGAGCGAGGCGGCGATGCGTTCGAAGGCCCGGTTCAGCCGCGAATAGAAGTTGGTTTCCGGGCGAACGAGGATCACCTCGATCCGGATCAGGCCGCGATGGGCGACCTGCAGGCTCTGCCGGTATTCGAGCCGTCTCGCCGCGAGAACCACCTTTTCCACGGTCTCCGGCAGCACGCCGCCGCGATTGTTGAGGACGCGCTCCACCGTCGCGGTGCCGACCCCGGCCTCCCGGGCCACATCCTTCAAAGTCACCTTCGTCACGAGGCTTTCTCACTGCCAAACCCGAAATAGCAGAGCATCCGTTGCCCGCGCGGTCAATGATCAAATTTGATCATCGAAGCATTGGAATGCGGAGGCGCCCGGACATTATCGTGCCTGACATCAGGAGGAGCCCCATGAAGATCGCACTCGACCCCCATATGCACCGTCACCTCAACCTGCGCGACCTCTGCCGCAAGGCGGCCGAGCTTGGCTACGACCACATCGAGCTTTCGCCGCGCAATGATTTTCTGCCCTGGTGGGTGCGTCCGCGAGCCCACAAGGAACGCATCGCCGAGTTCAAGGCGGCGCTGAAAGAGCATGGCGTGCAACTTGCCTCGCTTCTGCCGATGTATCGCTGGGCAAGCCCGCATGAAGACGAACGGCAGGCAGCCGTCCGCTATTGGAAGGAAGCTATCGAGATCGCGGCGGAGATGGGGTGCGATACGATGAATTCCGAGTTCGGCCGCGGCCCGTCGCCCGATCGCAGCCACCGTTCAAATTGTTGCGGCGGCATGCACACGCATGAGCATAGCGAGGCGGCCTGGTGGCGTTCGATGGAAGAGCTCGTTCCCGTCTTCGAGCGCGAGGGCGTAACACTCAACATGGAGCCGCATCCGGAAGACTGGTGCGAAACGCTGCATCCGGCGATCGACATGCTGAAGACCATCGGTTCGAAGAATGTCAAATTCCTCTACTGCGCGCCGCACACCTTCTATTTCGGTGACGACATGGCCCGGATGATCCGCGATGCCGGCCCGTTGATCGCGCATGTGCATGTGGCCGATACCTATAATCACAAGAAATCGTCGGGCTTGCGCTACATCATCAACCCGCCGGGCGTGAAGGTCACGATCCATCAGCACATGGACATGTACCAGGGCGAGATCAACTGGGATGTCTTCTTCTCCTCGCTGGCCGAGGTCGGATTCGACGGCATCATCACCGCCTGCGTCTTCGGCTGGGAGGACCGCGCCGACGGATCCGGCCGCTTCATGCGCTCCGAAATCCAGAAATATGTCGACAAATATTGGCCCGGCAAAGTCGGCTGACTGTCGCTATCACCATTATCAGGAACAAGACCGTGACCATCACGATTACGACAGCCCCTTGCTGCTGGGGCGTTGATGACGTCAACAATCCCAACCTTCCCGCCTGGCAGCGCGTCTTCGACGAAGCGGCCGCCGCCGGCTATGGCGGCCTCGAACTCGGCCCATACGGCTACGTGCCCCTCGACGATGCGCTCGTCGCGAAGGCTCTGGCCGACCGCAATCTCTTCATCGTCGCCGGCACGATCTTCGACGATCTCGTCTCTCCTGAGAACCGGGAGAACTTGCTGCGGCAGACGGACGAAATCTGCGCCGTCATCACCCGGCTGCCGCAGCCGGCGCAGGCGGCGGGCCAGCGCTTCAGGACGCCCTATCTCACCGTCATGGACTGGGGTCATGACGAGCGGGATTACGCCGCAGGCCATTCCGATCGCGCGCCGCGGCTCTCCGACGACGCCTGGGCCGGGATGATCGCCAACATCAAGGCGATCGCCGAACTTGCCGCAGACAAATACGGCGTGCGCGCCGTCATTCATCCGCATGCGGGCGGCTATATCGAATTCGCCGATGAGATCGAGCGGGTGGCAGACGATATTCCGAGCGAGATTGCCGGCTTCTGCCTCGACACCGGCCATACCTATTATGCCGGCATGGACCCAGTCGATACACTTCGGCGCTATGCCGACAGGCTCGATTACGTCCACTTCAAGGATATCGACCAGGCCGTTTTCGACCGCGTGCTCGGCGAGAGAATCCGCTTCTTCGAGGCTTGCGGACAAGGCGTGATGTGCCCGATCGGCCGCGGCGTCATCGATTATCCCGCGGTCAAGCGAGTGCTGGAGGAGATCGGCTATCACGGTTTCATCACCGTCGAGCAGGAGCGCGATCCACGAAACGTCGCGGGCAGCCTCGAAGATGTGAAGCAGAGCCGCGACTATCTCAGCTCGGTTGGTTTCTAGGAAAAATGACATGAACGACAACAGCAGAAAGCCGATCCGCTGGGGCATGGTCGGCGGCGGCAAAGGCAGCCAGATCGGCTACATCCATCGCTCGGCCGCCCTTCGCGACAATGTCTTTGCCCTTGCTGCGGGCGCTTTCGACATCGATCCGGAGCGCGGCCGCGCCTTCGGCGTCGATCTCGGGCTCGATGAAGCCAGGAGCTACCGGGATTATGCAACGATGTTTGCGGCCGAAGCCGAGCGACCGGACGGTATCGATGCCGTCTCGATCGCAACGCCCAACAATACGCATTTTGCAATCTGCAAGGCCGCGCTCGAACACGACCTGCATGTGATCTGCGAAAAGCCGCTCTGCTTCACCGTCAGCGAGGCCGAAGAACTGAAGGCACTTTCCCTGGCAAGGGGCCGGATCGTCGGCGTGACCTATGGCTATGCCGGCCACCAGATGATCGAGCAGGCGCGGGCGATGGTCGCCAAGGGCGATCTTGGCGAGATCCGCATCGTCAACCTGCAATTCGCCCATGGCTTCCACAGCGCCGCGGTGGAGGAAGAGAACCCCTCGACGCGCTGGCGCGTCGATCCCAAATTCGCCGGCCCGAGCTATGTCCTCGGCGACATCGGAACCCATCCGCTCTACATCGCCAAGGTCATTCTTCCCCATCTCAAGATCAGGCGCCTGCTCTGCAGCCGCCAGAGCTTCGTCAAGAGCCGCGCGCCGCTGGAAGACAATGCGGTGACCCTGATGGAATATGACAACGGCGCCATCGCCACCGTCTGGTCGAGCGCCGTCAACGCCGGCTCCATGCACGGCCAGAAGGTCCGCATCGTCGGCTCGAAGGCCAGCATCGAATGGTGGGACGAGCGGCCGAACCAGCTCTCCTACGAGATCCAGGGGGAACCCGCTCGCATTCTCGAGCGCGGCATGGATTATCTCTATCCCGAGGCCAGGATCGACGATCGCATCGGCGGCGGCCATCCCGAGGGTCTTTTCGAAGCCTGGGCGAACCTCTATCGCCGCTTCGGCTTTGCCATCAACAAAGAGCGCGGCCTTGCGCCCGCCGGTATCGAAGACCTCGTCTTTCCCGATGTCGATGCCGGATTGGAAGGGGTGCGCTGGGTCGAAAACTGCGTGCGTTCCGCCGATGCCGGCGGAGTCTGGCTGGACTATCGCTAATCCCGGCAGCGGGCACCGAGGCAACCGAGTCCGCCGTCGAATGGATTCGCATCGCGCCCGCCCAAAATCACGTGACAGCGTCGCTCGCCTTATCATAACTAAAGCTCTGCCGGTCGGGGCCGACTCGCACCGGAATGTCGGCTTTGCCGGCATCGATGTGTTTTGCCTGCCGGAGCTTTCCTGATATGCTGCTTGGAGCCATAGCCGATGATTTCACCGGCGCCAGCGATCTTGCCAACGCTCTTGCTCGAGGCGGCATGTCGACCACGCAGTTCGTCGGCGCCGGCCGCGGCAAGACGGATTGCGAGGCCGGCGTCATCGCGCTGAAGACGCGCTCGGCGCCGGTCGACGATGCGGTGCGCCAGTCGCTGGAGGCAGCGCGCTGGCTGCTCGACCAGGGTTGCGAACAGATCCTCTTCCAATATTCCTCGACCTTCGATTCAACGCAGGCCGGCAATATCGGGCCCGTGACCGAAGCGCTGCTGCGCCTCACCAACGCCGGTGTCACCGTCGTCTGCCCTGCCTTTCCGGCGATGGGCCGGCGGCTCTTCATGGGGCATCTCTTCGTCGGCGACCGGCTGCTCAGCGAATGCGGCATGCAGGACCATCCGCTGACGCCGATGACCGATCCCGACATCCGCCGCTGGCTGCGGCAGCAGACGCGGGGCGAAATCGGCGGGATCACGCTCGACGTCGTTCGCTCGGGTACGGCAGCCTTGCGCAACAGCCTGCGCGCCGAGTTGACGGCCGGTCATCGCCTCGTCGTCGTCGATGCCATCGAGGACAGCGACCTCGCGGCAATCGCCGCAGCGATCGCAGACCACAAGCTCGTCACCGGCGGCCTCGGAATCGCGCAGGGACTGCCGCAGAATTTCCGCGAGCAGGGCAAACTCTCCGGCACGGCCGCCGCGGTGCCTCTAGTGGACGGGCCCGGCGTCGTGCTCTGCGGCTCCTGCTCGACGGCCTCGCAGAACCAGGTCGCCTGCCATCTGCAGAACCATCCCGGTCTTGCGATCGATCCTGCCGTGCTGATGCGCGGCTCGATGTCGGTGGAGCGCGCCGCGCGCTGGGTGGAGTTGAATGCCGCCGAAAATCCGATCGTTTATTCCACAGCCGCTCCCGAAGTGGTGGATTTCGTGCAGCAGCGCTTCGGACAGGCGGATGTGGGCAAAAAGATCGAAGCCTTCTTCGGTGGGCTGGCGCGACGGCTCGCCGATGCCGGCATACGGCAGATCGTTGTCGGCGGCAGCGAAACCTCTATCGCCGTGGTGGACGCGCTCGGCCTCAAAAGCATGACGGTCGGGCCGGAGATCGATCCCGGCCTGCCGGTTCTCATCGCCGACCGCTCCGGGCCGCTCGGGCTTGCGCTGAAGAGCGGCAATCTCGGCACGCCCGATTTCTTCATCCGGGCGCTGGACAGAATCGCCGGCCTCGAACGCCATTTCGCCGTGCTCTGAGAGGTGTGCTTCTTCGTTGACCTGAGACAGCCGTTGAAAGAGGCTGGCGTCGCGCCATCTCCTGGGGATGGGCCATCCATTTCAGGCATGAACCGACGAAGAGGAGTTCGCAATCCATGTTCGATCACGTCTCGATCGGCGTAAAAGATCTCGACAGAGCCCGTCATTTCTATGACGCGGCGCTCAGGCCGCTCGGATACGAGCGCCTCTCCAATTCCGACGGCATGATCGGCTATGGGCTGGAAAGCGTCGGGCTGTGGGTGATGCAGGTCGAGCACCCCGTTGTCGCCGACATGCGGTCCGGACTGCATTTCTGCTTCGTCGCCCCTGATGAAGCCGCAGTCGACGCCTTCCATGCGGCCGCCGTCACCTCCGGCGGCACGGATAATGGCGAGCCGGGCATCCGGCCGGATTACGGGCGCTTCTATTACGCCGCCTTCGTCATCGATCCGGACGGCTACCGTCTCGAAGCCTATTTCCACAAGGGCGAACTGTAAAAAGTCGTTAAAGCGCGTCGCAACCACCCTGCTTACGGCTGCCGGCCCCGGAAAGCGTTGGCAAAAATCCCGTTGTGTTGCAGGGAGGAAAAGCGCATGATCCGGCCTTCGGCAGCTATCGCACGGGCGCTGCCGACTGAGGGTTTGATACCCTAACCCCGACGAAAGGAGGACCCGATGTCTTCCACTTCCGAAAAACCATATCTTACGTCATCCGATCTCGACATGCTTCAGTCCGTGCTCGACGATGCCGGCTACCAGGCGAAGATCCTGATCGATGACGAAAAGTGCCCCAACGTGGCGGCGATGCTGCTGGTCAAGCTCTTCCAGGAGGGCGTAAGGTCTCCAGCCATGCTTTCCCTGGCGCTCGAACATCATTTCGGCAAACTGAAGACGCCGCCGAAAGCGGTAACGCCGGTTTACGACCGATATGCAATACAGGGATTGCCCCGCGAAAGGCGCGCCGCCAGCTAGGAGGTGAGCGCTCAGAAACCCGTGGGTGATCACGGCGCAGACCGCAGAAACTTCGTCTGAACAGAGGAGATCGATCCATGGCAAAGGGACAGCTGAGAAGCAATCGCGAGGCTCGCAAACCGAAGAAGGACAAGCTGGCGCCGAAGACGGCAGGGACATTCGCAGCCCAGATGAAGACAGCGGCCCAAACCGCTCCGCAGGGAAGCAGCGCGCCCAAGAAATAAAACGGCGTGTAACAGACGGCGTCACCGGTAACCCGTTACGTCGGCAGGTTTACCCGCCTCCTGGACTTCCACCATGTAGCGCCAGCAATCCGGCCGCGAACCATCGATGTCGTCAAAGCCGTAGACCTTGGCCATTCCGCCGCTCGACAGCGACTGACCGTTCCAGCGGGCGCGATCGGGATCGGCTGATATGGCCGCAATGGCGCGGCCGACGAAGCGCGGCGTTTCGGAAATGGCGAAGTGCGGCTGTACCTTCGTAGCGTCGCGCCAATTCTCTTCACGCACACCATAAGCATCCAGCATCATTTCGGAGCGCAGCCAGCCGGGTGTGATCGAAACGGCCGTGGCGCCATGTTTTGCCAAATCCTGCGCATGCGCCCAGGCCATGCGGGTGACGCTTGTCTTGACGAGATCATAGAAGGGCGAAAGCCGGTAGTGCGTGGCGTTGTACTCCGCCGTGCCGTCGGTCACTTCCACCAGCAGCCCGCCCGGCCGCTCGATCATCAGCGGCAGGGCGTAGTGGGCGGTGATCAGATGTGTCTCGATGCCGAGCCGCAACATGCGCAGGCCACTGTCCAGCGAATGTTCCCAGACGGCCTTGTCCCATTCGAACAGCTTCTCGCCGCCCCAGATGTCGTTGACGAGAATATCGAGCCGGCCGGCCTCGCCGCGAATACGGGCGACGAGCGCCTCGACTTGTTGCGGAACGAGATGATCCACCTGCACGGCAATGCCCTTGCCGCCTGCCGACGTCACCAGTTCGGCCGTTTCCTCGATCGTCTCCGGCCTGAGATATTCGGATTGCAGGGTGCGCGTGGTACGCCCGGTGACATAGACGGTGGCGCCGGCAGCACCCAGTTCCATCGCGATACCTCGGCCGGCGCCGCGCGTCGCACCGGCAACCAAAGCCACTTTGCCTCGCAAGTCCACTGTCACTTTTCCATCCTCCACGCTAGAACGTCCGTCATACCGATCGCCGGCTACGGCCGATCTCTATTGTATATAAACGAACGTTCGTTCATATTAATGATGAATGCAAGAGGAATTTCATGCCGCGCCGGCGCACCCTTTCCGATGAGCAGCTTCTCGCCATGGTGCTGGCCCTGATCCACGCCGAAGGGCCGGATGCGGCGACCTTTGCGGCGGTCGCCAAGGCAAGCGGCCTCTCCGGCTCGACACTGGTCCAGCGTTTCGCAACGAAGGCGGCGATGCTGCGCGCGGCACTGCTCCATGCCTGGGACAGGCTGGACGCGGAAACGGCACGGCTTGCCGAAACCGTGCCGAAGACCCCGGAAGGCGCCGTCGCGCTGCTCGTCGGCCTGTCGCAGGATTACGGCGACAATCCCGCCGCCTATGGCGAGGGATTGCTGGTGCTTCGCGAGGATTTTCGCGATCCGGTGCTGCGCGCCCGAGGCGCGGCCTGGGGAACGGCGCTGACGGCGGCGATCGCGCAATGCTTCGGCTCGGCGAAAGCGCCGGAGACCATCGCCCGGCTGATGCTGTCCCAATGGCAAGGTTCGCTTACCTGGTGGGGGTTCGGCCCGGAAGGACCAGTGGACGCCCATGTGGAAAAGGAACTGCGGCGCTTCCTCGCCGTGGTGAAGCTCTGACCCTGCTCCGCTGAGCCTAATAGGCTGTTACGATCATGGCCTGGATAAAATAAAGCAGAGCGGCGGTCACGCCGATGGTCACCGTTGTCAGCAGCAGCCCAATCAAGGTGACGAGCCCGTCACGCTCCATCAACGCAACGGCCAGGACCACCAGCGAAAATACCGGAAGGATATTGCCGAAGGGGATCGGCAGCGCGATTACCACCGCGAGCAGGAAGACCGGAATGCCGAGAAGCACCTGCACCCTCGGGCCTGTGAGCGCTTTCAGCCGGCCGGCACGGACCACCTTCTCCACCCGGGCAATGACGGGAACCGCGTGACGCACGACAAGGTCGAGCGCTGCCGGAGATACCTGGCGAAATGACGGCGGGCAGCCACACCTTCCGGCCGCCCGCGACGATCTGGAGGGAGACAAGCGCAAGCGCGGTG
The DNA here is from genome assembly GCF_047445895.1 of Rhizobium sp. BR 249. NCBI lineage: Bacteria > Pseudomonadati > Pseudomonadota > Alphaproteobacteria > Hyphomicrobiales > Rhizobiaceae > Rhizobium > Rhizobium sp. BR 249. The sequence continues at coordinate 17,687 of NZ_JARWKX010000021.1, forward strand.
CCGAACACCATTCCGAACGGGCCGGGGATCGGCGTCAGCGCCGGGATTGCCAGGAAGAGGATGGTGAAGGCAATGCTGGTCCTGCCCATCGTTTCCAGCGCCTCGCCGATGGAGAGACTACCTTTCTCCCGGGCGAGCTCCAGCATCTCTCGGAGCCGCGCGCTGGCCATCCCTTGGGATGGCCGTGCACTTCCGTTTCGATCAGACATCATACAGTCCATTCCAACTGGTGGCGGTCACGCATCCAGGCCGGGCCGGCTCAGGATGCCGATAGCGGCTGCGCATTGCGGGTCTTCGGCTACAGCCCGCTCAAGCGGGCTGCTGGGGACCCCGCGTCTTGATGAGGCTCCAGACCACGCCCGAGGCAATGATGGCGAATGTGATCCCAAGCGACAGCGCGGCCGGGAATTTTTCCATACCCAGCAGATCGGCGAGGAAGATCTTCGAGCCGATGAAGATCAGCACGATGGCGAGCGCCGGCTTCAGGTAGCGGAAGCGATGGATCATCGCCGCGAGCGCGAAATAGAGGGCGCGGAGGCCGAGGATCGCGAAGATGTTCGAGGTGTAGACGATGAACGGATCCGTGGTGATGGCGAAGATCGCGGGAACCGAATCCACGGCGAAGATGACGTCGGCCACTTCGACCATGACGAGCGCCATGAAGAGCGGCGTGATGAACCAGGTCATCCTGCCCGTCTTCGGGTTTGCCTTTCTGACGAAGAACCGCTCGCCGTGATGTTCCTCGGTGACGTTGAATCGGCTGCGCATGAAGCGAACGAGCACGTTCTTCGAGACATCGGGCTCAGCCTCCTTGACGACCAGCATCTTGATGCCGGTCACGATCAGGAATGCGGCGAAGATATAGAGAAGCCAGGCGAATTCGGCGACCAGCGTCGCGCCGACACCGATCATGATGGCACGCAGCACGATGACGCCGAGAATGCCCCAGAAGAGCACACGATGCTGGTAGAGGCGCGGCACGGCGAAGAAGGAGAAAATCAGGGCGATGACGAAGACGTTGTCGAGCGCCAGCGTCTTTTCGACGACGAAGCCCGTCAGATAGGCAAGACCGGCATCGGAGCCGAGATACCACCACACCCAGCCACCGAAGGCGAGGCCAAGAGCGATATAGAGGGCAGAAAGCTTGATGCTTTCGCGGACGCCGATCTCCTTGTTCTGCTTATGAAGAATACCGAGGTCGAACGATAGAATGGCGATGACGAGGACGAAAAAGCTCGACCACATCCAGAGCGGCGTTCCCAGCCACTCGACGAACAAAAAAGAGAAATCCAAGGATGGTCCCCTGTCGGCACTGGTTGTCGGAAAAGAGGTCCGACATCGCAAGAGTGCCGAAGCTCTCGCCAGAGGGGCCCGGACCAGCGGGTCGCACCCCAGATGGGATCCCGCTTTTCGATAATCAAGCGGCGGGCAGCGCCAATTTTACGGCGCACGGAGACAAGGGCCGCGAGATCAATCCTCCGGATCATCCTTATCCTCGCCGACCGTCAGCGGCCAATCGACGACGTAATCCTCGAGATCGTCGATATCGATCTCGTTTTCGTTGATCGTGCGCCCCCGCGCGGAAATGCCGGCGGCATGGACGGTTTCGGGATCGCCGGAAACGAGCGGATGCCACCAATAGAGATCGCGGCCCTCGCTGACCAGCCGGTAGCCGCAGGTGGGCGGCAGCCAGGCGATTTCAGGCACGTTCTCCTTCGTCAGCTGCACGCAATCCGGCACGAAATCCCAGCGGTTCTCATAGCTGGAGCAACGACAGCTTTCGCCGTCGAGCAGCTTGCAGCGGACGGAGGTGAAATAGATGTCGCCGCTCTCCCATTCCTCGAGCTTGTTGAGGCAACAGAGGCCGCAGCCGTCGCAGAGGCTCTCCCATTCGGCGGCGGTCATTTCGGCAAGAGTCTTGCTCTTCCAGAAGGGCAGATCGTTCATCGTCCGTTTCTTGCAACAGCGGCCCGCAAATTCACGTGACCGCTCCCGTATCTCTCTTGTTATCGGCTGAGAAATCAATCAATTCTTCAGCATGCCCCTGATATCGGAGGAACCTCTCCCGATACCGGAGAGCTTTTCGGCCCCATGGGCCTCGCGCTTTCTTCGCTTTCCGGCGACCGGACATGAGCGATGCGCGATCAGGCGGGAATACAGGACGTGCAGGATCCGGACAAGCCAGAAAACGGGCCAGGAAAAGAGACGGCAGATGCGGCGGCCAAGCGGCCGGCGAAAAAACGTCACATCCTGCTGCGCATCGATTCGTGGATCGATTCGACCGTCTGGAACGCCGGCTTCCGCGCCGGCGAGATCTGGGAAGACACCACCATCTTCTTCCGCCGCTTCCGCGTGCGGGGCTGGAAGCGCATGGTCTTCGAACTTGCCGGCGAAGGGCTGACGCTCGGGGCGGCCGGCTCGGTGCTGATGCTGCTGCTCGCCCAGCCCGCCTTCGAAGCGACCAAGGAAGACTGGCGCAACCGCGGCGATTTCGCCGTCACCTTCACCGACCGCTACGGCAACGTCATCGGCCATCGCGGCGTCATTCACCAGAATTCCGTGCCGATCGACGAGCTGCCGGATTCCTTGATCAAATCGGTGCTTGCCACCGAAGACCGGCGCTTCTTCGACCATTTCGGCATCGACGTCATCGGCCTCTTCCGCGCGATGGTCACCAACGCCCAGGCCGGCGAAGTCGTCCAGGGCGGCTCGACGCTGACCCAGCAGCTCGCCAAGAACCTCTTCCTTTCCAACGAGCGCTCGATCGACCGCAAGATCACCGAGGCCTTCCTGGCGCTGTGGCTCGAAGCGAACCTCTCCAAGAAAGAAATCCTCTCCACCTATCTCGACCGCGCCTATATGGGCGGCGGCACCTTTGGCGCTGCGGCAGCCGCTCAGTTCTATTTCGGCAAGAACATCACCGACGTGAACCTTGCCGAATCCGCCATGCTCGCCGGCCTCTTCAAGGCGCCGGCGAAATATGCGCCGCATGTCAACCTGCCGGCGGCGCGCGCGCGCGCCAACGAGGTGCTGACCAATCTGGTGCAGAGCGGGCTGATGACCGAAGGCCAGGTGATCGCCGCTAGGCGCAGCCCGGCGACCGTCGTCGACCGCAACGAGGTTGAATCGCCCGATTTCTTCCTCGATTGGGCTTTCGACGAGGTACAGCGGCTTTCGCCGCGCTTCCACCAGCATTCGCTGATCGTGCGCACGACGATCGACATGGGCATCCAGAAGGCCGCCGAGGATTCGGTCGAGACGTCGCTGCGCGAATATGGCGAGGCCTATCACGCCAAGCAGGGCGCCATGGTGATGATCGAAAACGGCGGCGCCGTGCGCGCCATGGTCGGCGGACGGGATTACGGCGAGAGCCAGTTCAACCGCGCCACCAAGGCGCTGCGCCAGCCGGGCTCCTCCTTCAAGGTCTACACCTATGCAGTGGCGATGGAGAGCGGGATGACGCCGCAGACGACGATCGTCGATGCGCCGATCTACTGGGGCAATTGGAGCCCGCACAATTATGCCAATCGCTATGTCGGCCGTATCACGCTCGAAACCGCGATCGCCCAGTCGATCAACACGATCCCGGTGCGGCTAGCCAAGGAGAAGCTCGGTATCCAGCCGATCCGGGCCATGGCCAAGAACCTCGGCGTCGAAACGCCGATCCGCGACGACGTCACCATCCCGATCGGGACGTCAGAGGTGACGGTGCTCGATCAGGCGACCGCTTATGCCACCTTCCCGGCCGGCGGCTACCAGTCGCGCCGCCACGGCATCACTCAGGTCCTCGATTACGATGGCGACGTGCTCTATGATTTCGACCGCGACGAGCCGGCGCCGAAACGGGTGCTGTCGGAACAGGCCGACGCCTATATGAACCAGATGCTGTCGCGCGTTCCCTATGTCGGCACGGCGCGAAAGGCGGCGCTCGACAACGGCATCCTGACGGCGGGCAAGACCGGCACGACCCAGGCCTATCGCGACGCCTGGTTCGTCGGCTTCACCGGCAACTACACCTGCGCCGTCTGGTTCGGCAATGACGACTACACCTCAACCAACGAGATGACCGGCGGCTCGCTGCCGGCGATGACCTTCAAGCGCGCCATGGACTATGCCCATCAGGGTGTGACGCTGCGCGCCATTCCCGGCGTCGAAAACCCCCTGCCCTCGGAAAAGGATGCCGCCAAGACCGTCGCCGCCAAGCCGCAGGACGGATTGCCGCAACTCATCCGACCGCGCATGCTCTCGGTTCCATCCACCACCATCCTCAAGGATCTCGGCGAGAAGCTGAAAGAGGCAGCACCTCTCACGCCGCAGAAGGTGGCGAGCGCCGGATAGTCGGCGCCGCCTGGTCCCCAGGCAAGCATTCGTGCGCGCCGCGTGACCGTGGATTGATTGGCGTCCATGTCGTCGCATGGCATTCCACCCTGCCAGAATCAGTGGTAACCCTTTCATCCGATGTGGTTTCCAAGGTTTTGACGTGTTTCGATTCCCCCTTTTCATCCTGATCACGCTGATCGTCGCCTTCGGCGGCGGGATCATGATCACGCAGTATGCGCTGGATGCGACACAGGGTTTCGGCGCCATCAAGCTCGGCGCCTGGGAAGCCTTTCCGGCATTGCAGACGGTGGACGCCGACCCTTACGCCAAGTCGCACCGGGCGCGCGCCGGCAAGCTGCTCTACGGCAGCGCGGAAGGGCTAACTTTTACGGCGAGCGTCGACGACGACGGCGCGCGGCTGAATGCCGGCTGCCGCTACCGCCTCAGCGGGCAGACGCCGCCTGCCCGGCTCTGGACGCTCTTTACCGCCGACAATGGCGGCAATCCGGCGGCGGTGAAGACCGGGCTTCCCTCGGCACTGAATTCCTGGACGGTGCTGCGCCAGCCCGACAGCAGCTTCTCGATCGAGATCTCAGCCGTCGCGCAGCCGGGCAATTGGCTGGCGCTGCCGCAGGCCGGCACCTTCCGGCTCGTGCTGACGCTGTTCGACACGCCGACCGCCGGCAGTTCCGGCGTGATCGATCTCGCCATGCCGAAGCTCACCAAGACCGGATGCGGCAATGCTTAGAATCATATTCGCCGTTCTCACCGGCCTTTTCGGCGCAGCGCTGCTGCATCTCGTCATCATCCTCTCGCTGCCGCACTTCACCGGCAGGGATGCGGCGACCCGCGTGGAGGCAGAAGGCGACCTCAATAATTTCTACCTGCTGAGCGGCCAGTATGACGAGGCAGGCCTCGCCAACGGCGATCCTTTCGTGCGCACTGCCGTCTGCTCCTTCGACGTCGAAGATGCGCCGGTGCACTTCACCGCCAGGGGCAATGTGCCCTTCTGGTCGATCGCGATTTACGACAGCGCCTCCAACGAGGTCTTCAGCATGAACGACCGGACATCGGTCGGCGGCGCGCTCGATGTGCTGGCGGGCGGCCCGATCCAGCTGACGGACCTTCGCAAGAACCTGCCGCAGGAACTGCAGCAGACGATCCTGGTGGAGATGGCGCGGCCGGACGGTTATGCCGTGCTGCGGACGCTGGCGCCGCAGGCAAGCTTCGATGAAGCCGCGCGGAACTTCCTCACGGAAGCCGGCTGCGAACAGTTCACCACGCGCTGAGGTTGAAAGCGCGTTACTTTTTATTGACGCGCGGCTGAGGCGCCGGGCGACGCTTCGGGCTCTCGGCCAGCCGCTCATAGCGGACGCCGGTGAACCAAAGGATCTTGGCTTCGCGGGGCTCTTTATCCGGGCGACGCGGCGCCCGCGGCCGCCGATCCGCCAATGCGACTACTATTGCCATTCTCGTCTCCATGCACTGCCCGAGACGGATGAACTTGCGATGGATTTCACCCTGCCCGCCAATCTGCGGGCCGACGCGTCCTGCGGCGCCGGGATCACCGGACCGAGGGCATTCGCGCCTTTCCCACGGCACCTGACTGAAATACCGTGATGCGGAGTTTCAACGATCCAGTTACTCAAATCGCGTCGTTCCTATCCGAATTGAGACACACGATAGTTAACAGTTTCCTAATGTTCGACTGAAGCCAAACACCGGTTCACCTGATTTTCTTGTAACGCTCGGACAGTTGTTTTGGTTTCACGCCGCCCGCACAAAAGCGCGAACGGAGACAAAGTATAAAATCAGAAGAAATTCATAGAGTTGGCGACAATGCCGCTGTTATCTCGCGTTGCACGGACAGCTGTTGCAAATATACGTCACGAAAATATTCATTGCGGCTCAGACCGATCAGCGTATCTTCGTGATGTCGATGCGGAGGGCAGGCTGTGTCTTTGCTCGTGAATTCATCTTTCTCATCCCAGGATTTCGACGTGCTGTGCAGCGCGCTGGACGCCTGGTGCACGGAACGGCACATCGATATCGTCAGCGTCGAGGCTCAGTCTGCGGCATCGACAGCACTCGACCTCTATCAGGCCGGTTACGACAGCCGCGAAAAGCTGCTGCACGCCCTGCGCGATCACAGGAAAGCCTGAACCATTTCCACCGTTGCATCGCGAATGCACGATCATCGCGACGCCTTTCAAAACAAAACCATTCGCATTGCCGGCTAATCATTTGGCAACACGCAGCGCGTGTATCTTTCTGTTGCATTTTAATAAAATCTTCAGCATGCATTAACCGTACCGGTGTAGGATTTGTTCATAACCGTGTGGCCCGGCATGCGTTCCGCCAGCGCATGTCGATCCCTGGTTCCCCTTGTTCCGCGTTTTCAGGGTGTTCTTGTGCGTGACCGGTTTCGAGACCTAGAAGGCCCGTTGGCCGTCAGGAAAAAGGACGTGGTATTGATGGCGACCGTCAGCAGTTTCGAGAATCTGTCTCACCCGACACGATCCGAACTGCGCCAGTTCGCCGAGCTTTTCACGCCGTTGTTCCAGGCCTCCTCCGACGAGGCCAAGCGCCAGGCGGTGGCCGCCCTGTCTCAATGCGATCACATACCGGCGGCCGTGGCGCTGTTCATCGGCAGCCAGCCGATCGAAATCGCGGCGCCCTTCATTGCGGCCTCCAAGGCAATCGCCGACGAGACGCTGATCACCATCGCGCGCACCCAGGGCAAGGACCACGTCAAGGCGATCGTCAGCCGTGATTCGCTTTCGCCGAAGGTCATCGATGCATTGGTGGCGTTGCGCCAGGCCGGCCCGCGGGCAGCAGCCACGGTCACTCAACTCGCCGAGCCTCCGGTAGTGCCGCTTGCGCCGATCCCGGTGGAGACCAATGAGGCGGAGGCGCTCGAGGAACAACGGGTCGCCAATGAAGAGGCGCTGCGCGAGCGCATCCTTGGCCTTGCCGGCCATCTCGGCCGCAGCGACGACGACAGGCTCGGCCTGCGCACGCTCACCGACATTCAGGAAGCGCTGCTGGTGCGCTTTGCCCGCTCGCGCGAAGCCATGCATTTCGCAACAGCGCTTGCCGATGCCCTGTCCGCCAGCCGCTGGCTTGCCGAGCGCATCATGCTCGATCTTTCCGGCCAGCAGCTCGCCACCACGCTGACGAGCCTCGGCATGGGCTTCCTCGATGCCGTCTTCGTGCTCGAAAAGCTCTATCCGCATCTTGCCGAGCCGCAGCACAACGTCACACGCGGCTGGATGGTGCTCGATGCGCTGGATCCGGAAGAATGCCACGAACGGGTCGAAGCCTGGCGGCGCGCCGATCGCTACACGTACAAGCCCGAGGCGCCCGCTGCACCCGCAACTGAGGAAGCGGCCAACTATCGCTTCATCCGCCAGACGCCGCAGCAGCGCGACATGCGCGTCCTGGGGCGGCGGTCACGCTAAACTAAAGCGCGTCGCGATCTTTCAGATTCGCTCCTTGCGCTTTAGATCTTTGTTTTTAAGCATGTCGTTATCGCAAAACCGTCGCACACTTTTGCGCGACATGCTCTAACGCACGCCTTCGACCCGTCAGCCGCCATCCCTCGCGAGCGGGATCAGGTCGCCCAGTTCCTCCGCCTCCAGCTCGACGATCCAGAGATCGGGGTCGAACTTGCGTTCGCGCTCCAGCATCGCCCGCACCGCTTCCGGCTTGGTGCGCAGCAGGCGGATCTCGAACAGGCGGTTGCCGGTCTGCTCATCGCCAAAGGCGGTCTGCGGCGCCGGCGCATAGAGCGTCTCCAGGCCATCGCGGAAGTGCTGGCGGATGAAGATCGCACCCGCTTCCTCCGCGCCCTTTTTCTCCACGGCGGCGAAATCGCCGCTGGCGAAGACGCGGCGCAGGAGGGCGGAAACGAAAATGTCGGCGCGCAATCTCATTGGCGCGGTATAGACCGGCGCGCGGGCGGCGGCAATCCGGGGCTGGCTTTGATCCGCGTCAGACCTTGACCGCCAGCCGCAAGCCTCCCCAATGCCGCCCCCGGACGGTGATCGGAGCCGAGATATCCTTCATCATCACGAAATTGCCGCCGCCCATGTCGCGCCTGTAGGTCTGGACCAGAAATGGCGCGGTGCTGCGGCCGGCGGCAAGGCCGACACGATCGGCGAAGATGCGGCGGTTGCGGCAATTGGCGGTGTTCCAGACGGTGTCGCCGGGCCGTTGCGGCTGGGAAAATTTCCGGTTATGGGTCGGGAGGTAGCCGTTCTCGTCGATCGCAGCGCAGAAGGCGATGCGCTCGTCCGCGGCGACGACCGGTTCCTGGATCGGCGGCAGCAGGCGGTCGGCAAGTTCGGTAAAGGCCGCCATCACCTGTGCCGGATCGCTACCGGGAATCGGGCGGTAGCGCCGGTCGAAGAGAGCGTCGAGGCCGATCTGGCCTTCGGCAACGGCGCGTTCGAAAGCGCCGGAAATCTGCCTTGCCACCGATTGCGCCTCCTCGATCCAATGACTGTCGGCGGTCTTGACGCCGGCGCTCGCCGTCAGCTGAATTAGGGTTTCGGAAAGGCCGACGACGCTGTCGACACGTGTGGCGGCCTGCTGCAGCCTGACATTCGAGCCGGCGACTTCGGCTGACATATCGCTGAGCGTCTGGACGAATCCGGCGCATTGCTGGTCGACCGCCTCAGTGGTGTTGGCCATCACGGTCGAACTGTCGAGGATGCGGGTAATGACATTTTCCATGCTGTCGAAGGCTCCACGCATCGCCTCCGACTTGTCGCGCACGCCGGCGGCGCTCTTGCGCGCGTCGCTGCCGGCGACCGACAGCCGATCGATCTTCACGCGCAGTTCGTCCAGCGTGTCCTGGATGGAGCCGGTCGCCTTCGACGTCTGCAGCGACAGGGCACGAACTTCGGCGGCGACGACCGCAAAACCCTTGCCCGCATCGCCGGCGCGTGCGGCCTCGATTGCGGCGTTCAGCGCCAGCAGGTTGGTCTGGCGCGCAATGGTGCTGATCTCCTCGGCGACCTTGTCCACATCGGCAAGCGATTTCGAAAAACCGGCGATTTCGGTGCCGATCTCATTGGAGGACTGAACCATGTGGCCGATCTCGGCGACCGAACCGGACAGGCGGTCGGCCGATTCCTTCAGCATGTGGCGGGCCTCGGCCGCCGTATGGTCTGTCTCGCGCAGCGAGACGGCCACCGCGCGGTTGGTCTCGGCAATCGCAAGCGCGGTGCGGGTAACGTTGTCGAAGGCAGAGGCATGCCTGGCCGACATCGCCGCCATGTCCTGAATGGCGCCGGCGATGTCGACGAGATCGATGCCAAGGGTGGAGGCCTCTTCGGCAAGGCGCAACAGAATATGGCGCAAAGCGTCGGGGTCAGGCCCTCCCGCCTCGGCCGCCGCCTCTCCGGCGATCGTCTATCGCCTTCAGCGCATGCATGACCGACGTTCCCCCGCCTCAATCAGAAAAGCTTCCGGCAACATGGTTAACAAGTTGCAAACGGCAGCTGCGTCTTAGACTTAGGTTGTAGGACAAGGCCAAGGCGCGACTGCGCGTTTTGGAGCTAGATCGCGCCGATTTCCTTGAGTTTCTTCAGCACCGCCTCGTTCGGTTCGCCGTTCTCGGGCAGATTATAGTGCTTCTGGAAATGGCGGATGGCCGCGCGGGTCTGCTCTCCGGCGACGCCATCGACGCCGACATTGGCATAGGCCATGTTGGAGAGGCCCTTCTGGATTTTCAGCACCAGATCGACATTGGCGATTTCGCTTGATGGAACCTGTTTTACAGCCGACGGGGCCGTCTTGATCGTCTTTTCGGCGCTGCGGATCGCCGCTGCGACCGGATCTTCCGACGACGCCTTCGAACTCACATCCTCGAGCGGCTTTTCGGCGGGCACGGTCGTCGGGCCGGCGGCATCCGTTTTCAGAGCCGCAAGAACCTCGGGCGTCGCGTCGCCGCTTTGGGCCATGCCGACGGTTTCTTCGAAGAAAAGGATGGCCGCACTGGTGCGGGGGCCGATGATCCCGTCCGGCGTGCCGCTATAGAGACCGCGGCGCACCAGTTGCTGCTGGATGTCCATGACGAGCTGGCTCGGCTGCTGGCCGGCTGCTGCCGGCGCCGGCGTCGCATTGGTGGTGGCTCCATCCTCCGGCCGTTCGATCCGGAAGGTGGTGACGTCGCCCTGCGGCTCCTCGGCCGGACGGCGGGCGCCGAGCACGTTTGGAGACTGCGGGTCGCGGGTACGGAAAATCGGATGCGGATGCAGGCCGGGCTGATACCAGAGCGCGTTGGCGGCGACGAAGGAGAAGATGACGGCGAAGGCGATCGTGCCGCCGGCGACGGACGGATTGCGGCCGATGACACCGCCGAGCACGGTCGCGCCCTGCAGGCTAAGGCCACCGAGGGCGGCCGCACCTGTCATCAAAAGGCCCGGCTGCTGCCGTCCCTTTTTCCCCTTAGGCGATTTTCGCTTGCGCGCGGCCATCGAAAAGCCCCTCTTCCACTTCTGCGCCGGTATTGACCGCGCCCTTCAGCCGCGGTGGAAACTCGACAGTTGCGCCATGGCCGGCTTCATCGGCGCGCGTGGCGCCCGAGCCGTCCGCTGCGATCTCGATGGTGATGATCGTGCCCTCGCCCGGCTGGCTGGCGATAGCGAAGTTTCCGCCATGCAGCGACACCAGCCCCTTGACCAGCGAGAGGCCGAGACCGGTGCCTTCGAAGCGGCGGGTGTAGTCGTTCTGGATCTGGACGAAGGGCTGGCCGAGCAATGCCAGCTTGTCGGCCGGGATGCCGATGCCGGTATCGCTGACCGTCAGCTTCAGGATGCCGTCGCGCACCGCCGCATCGATGGAGACGACGCCGCCGGCTTCCGTGAACTTCACGGCATTGCCGACGAGATTGATGAGAATCTGCTGGATGGCGCGCTGATCGGCGACGATCTCGCCGAGGCCGCGCTGGATGCGGCTCGTCAGGGTGACGCCCTTGGTCTTGGCCTGCAATGCCAGCATCGATTCGCAGGATTTGACGGAGCTCGATATATCGAAGGCTTCCAGGATCAGCTCGTAGCGGCCGGCTTCGATCTTGCTCATGTCGAGCATGGTGTTGACGACGGACAAGAGATGCGCGCCGGATTCACGGACCAGGCCGACATATTCGCGCTGGCGGTCGTTTTCGAACTTGCCGAAATATTCGCCAATCAGGATATCGGAAAAGCCGAGAATGGCGTTCAGTGGCGTGCGCAGCTCATGGCTGACCGCAGCAAGGAAGCGCGATTTGGCGTCGTTTGCGGATTCGGCATCGGCCGCGCGGTTCTGGGCTTCGTCACGCAGCTGCTGCTCGACGGAGACATCGCGCAATTGGGCGACGACAGCGGCAAGCTCGCCATCAGCGTCGCGCCGCGCGGTCATATCCATTCTCAGATGTGCGAACTGGCGCTGGCCGCGTCCGACGGAAGGCCGGTCGAGCCGCAGGTCGACGCTTGCTGCGTCCTCGCCCCGGCGCAGGCTATCGAGCGACTGGAGGAAAAGGATACGGTCGGAGACGTGTACCTGCTCAAAGAAGCCTCTACCCCGGGGATCGCGCATCCAGGCGAGGAAGTCGCAGTGGTCACGGCCACCGACCGTCACCACACTGCCCTGCGGGTCGAGGAAAAAGACGAGGCCGGGAGTCACCGCGAGGAGGAAATCCTCGGCCGACTGGGTGGCGATGCCGGCGGGCGAACCCTGGCGGGCGAGCGCGATGCTTCCGACGGCGGAAAAGAGAAAGGCGGCGCAAACCATGGCGACACCCGCCGGCAGGGCGACGGCCGGGCTGGTGACGGTCGACAGGCCGATCGGAGCGGCCACGAGAGCGGCCGAGGAGAGCAGGACGAGGCGGCGCAGGATGGCGAGCTCGCGTTGGCGCACGGCTTCGCCGCCTCCCGTCCGGGAAAGCCAGCTTGTCGCCGCCCGGTCTACGAGGGCTGTCATCCAGCCGCCAATGTTACCCAATACACGCACGCAATACCCGCCGAAAAGGCTGTCTGTTGATCCGGACAATAGGCCTTGGCGGCTTAAGGAAAGGATAAGGCAAAAGCCCTCTTCACAGCCTGAAAGAGCCGAAATTCCCGTTTTGAGGCATCTGGCAGGCTCTTTGCTTTTTGTGGTTAATAGCGGGTAAGCAGCGGATTTCCTTCATATTTCAGCATAGTGTTAACTCTTGTGGCAAGGCGAGTTCGCAAAAGCCGTGCAATTGCAAGCAGGTGCTGCCTTGATGCTTAACGGCGATCGCTCGCATTCGACTAAAATCCGGCTCAAATCTCATTCGCTAAAATTTGAATTAAATTTGCCGCAAATGCGCGTGAGTTTCGAAAAGCGGCATTCGCAACTTGGCGATAGGGTGAAAACACACCGGACAACCGGCCTGATTCGGCGACAAGACCGGACGGGACAAACAGGATGGGCAACGACAATGTGGTTTCTGATCAAAGGATCCTTCTGGTTTGGACTTGTGCTCGTGCTTCTTTCCGTCTTCAGCACGGAAAGTTCCGACAAGCTCGCCAGCGGCCCGCAACTGCAGCTTTCCGACGCGTTTACGGCGGCAAGCGGCGCCTATGACTATCTGACAGGCATGTGCTCGGAAAAACCCGAGGTCTGCGTCAAGGGCGCCGAGACTTTCACCGCCCTCGGCTACCGGGCCCGCGAAGGCGCCCGCGTTGCCTACGAACTGCTCGACAGCCAATTCCAGGACGAGGCGCCGGCGACCGCGAAGCTTGCCGAGGCGCAGGCTCCGGCGACGCTTGCCATGCCCTCTCTCGCCGCGCCTTCGATCCAGGAGAAGGTGCGCGAGGCAAAGGCAGCCCTCAACCAGCCGATGCCTTACCGTCCGCCGGTCGACGACGGCGATACGGCCGAGACGGTAGTGACCGGCGCTATCCCGCTGCCGACGCCGAAGCCGGCCATCTGACGAAATTTCTGCGGCCGCTCTAACCTTTTGGATTTAGCGTACCGTTTCTCCAGCTTGCATCGGTGGTCCGCATGACGCGGAAATGCCCCATGCCTGACGTGCCTGCCCTGTTTCAATTCAGCATGTTGCTGCGCCGTGAGGATGCCCATCCCTCACGGCGTTCTTTTTTAACGGTTCAAATCCGCCGGTCTTTCACCTATATGCACTTTAGAAGCATTTCCTGACGCATTCCGGACGCAAAACCGCTGCGCACTTTTGCTGGGACTGCTTGAACGGTGAAAGGCTTTTCCATGGCATCCCTCGACCAGATCATCGACGACTTCACTTTCCTGGACGATTGGGAAGACCGCTACCGCTATGTCATCGAACTCGGCAAGGCATTGCCCGAATTGGCCGAGGAAAAGCGCACCTCCGAGAACAAGGTGATGGGCTGCGCCAGCCAGGTTTGGCTGGTGACGCATACGACGGGCGATCCCGACAATCCCATCATGAGCTTCGAGGGTGATTCGGACGCCCATATCGTGCGCGGCTTGGTCGCCATCGTGCTCGCCACCTATTCCGGCAAGCCGGCGTCCGAGATCGCCGGCCTCGACGCCTTCGAGATCTTCTCGAGGATAGGCCTCGTGGAAAACCTGTCGTCACAGCGCTCGAACGGTCTGCGGTCGATGGTGAACAGAATCAGGGAAGAGGCAAGGGTCCGGGCGGCGGCTTGAAGCGATTGCGTCCGGCCTGATTTGAGAGCCCTCCGCAGAGGATCGATTCGGACCTGCCGGCCGCGATGAGTATATTAACACTTGCTGATAGTACAGGAATACATTCTACGCCTTGCGCCAAAGCTTAAGGCTGGCCTCTCCCACTATCCTGCCGTTCATGCGATTCGTTGCGGCAGGGCACGAAATACTGGAGCGATTATTTTCCGTCCTGAATGCATACAAAAAAGCCGGGCATAGGACCCGGCTTTTGTCTTTGGTGGCTTTCGAAAAAGCTCAGCCGCGGCCGCGCTTGCGGCGCTGCCCGAGGCCCATCTCCTTTGCGAGGCGCGAACGCGCTTCGGCATAAGCGGGCGCTACCATCGGGTAGTCGGTCGGCAGGTCCCACTTCTCACGATATTCCTCCGGCGAGAGGCTGTGATGCGTCATCAGGTGGCGCTTGAGGGACTTGAAATTACCGCCGCATTCCAAACACGTGATCTGCTCGTCCTGCACGGACTTGCGGACAGAAACTGCAGGCTTCTGCTTTTCGACGATCGCCGCAGCGGGCTGCGGTACGGACGTGTTGCTCAATGCCGAATGCACGTCGGAAATCAGATTGGCCAGGTCACTGACCGGGACAACATGGTTGCTGACATAAGCCGCGACGATGTCGGCCGTCAGTTCCACAAGCAGCTCCGGCCCATTGCCGGTCGCTATATCCGTCATATTCTTTCTCCTGTTAGCATGCTCAAACGGTCTTTGACTGACACGTCAAAGACCCGCCTCGTAGAAGCGAACAGCAAAAGCACAGGAAACGACTTCTGTTCCGAAAAACGCGAATCCACCCCTAGATTCCGAAGAGCGAGACCTGTTCTTATACTGCCTGATGGAAAGCCACTACGTCATGCCCCAGGCGATGGCCTCAGTTAGACATTAAAAATCAAAACTGAGGGACTTGGAAGCAGTACGATTGTCATTCACAATCAGAACTCTACTTGCATTTTCAAATACCATCGTTTGGCGGAAACGCCAATTATTATTTGTCGTTTTTCTTGAGAAAAAATGTCAGATGAAGAATTGAGCAGGCCATCGGCAAGGTTTATTCGTTCCTTCCTGTGCATAAGTTCGCGTAAAACTGATTAAGGCGCCGAACAGCATATGTTCTCAGCGCTTGCGCATATCATCACGCACCGAAATGCCGCCAAGATCATATCCCGAATGGTGAGCCGCTCTCGCGAGCAGGTGGGCCGATACAGGGGCCGTCAGCAGGAAGAAGACGAAGCCGGCAATGGCGCGGACGAGAATCACCGGGTCTTGCGAATAAAGGCCGGCGGCAAAGAGCAGCAGGCCGGAGCCGACCGTGCCCGCCTTCGAGGCCGAGTGCATGCGCGTATAGAGATCAGGCAACCTGACCAGGCCGATCGCCGCCGACAGAGCAAAGAGCGCGCCTGTTATGAGGAGCAGGGCGGTGATGACGGCAACGATGAAATCGATCATTTGCGCTTCCTCCCTGCCCGACGGGTCTTCGCGTCAATTTTTGCCGCGGATGCGGAAGGCGCAGATTTGATGCTGCCGCGCGACAGCAAGAAACGGGCGAAAGCGACAGTTGCGAGGAAGCCGACGAGGCCGAGCGCGATGGCGATATCGATATAGAGCGAAAAGCCTGTTTTGACCGCAATGACGGCGATGAAACCGATGGCTATCCCGGTCAGCATGTCGAGAGCGAGGATGCGGTCCGGCAGGGTCGGCCCGGCAATGACGCGCCAGACGGTCAGAAGCAGCGCCAGGCTCAGGATGACGAGTGCGGCCGACGATGCGGCCGCGATGATTGCGTCGGGCGTAATCACCGGAAGGCCTCCATGATCTTGCGTTCGAAACCGTTCGCAATGTCCCGCCTCGTCGCTTCCGGATCGGAACAATCGAGCGCGTGGACATAGAGCGTGCGGCGATCTGTGGAAACATCGACCGAAAGCGTGCCCGGCGTCAGCGTGATGAGGTTTGCGAGCAGTGTGATCTCGAAATCGCTCGTGACCGTCAGCGGAAAGGCGAAGATGCCGGGCTTCAGCTTCATATCCGGCGAGAGGACGGTGAGCGTGACCTTCCAGGCCGACAGCGACAACTCCTTCAGGAACAAAGCGGCAAGCGACAGCACCAGACGGGCGCGGCGCAGATATCCTCTGCTTCCGAAGGGCTCGCGAATGATGATGAGCGCCAGGGTCCCAAGCAGGAAACCGAAGATGAGGTTGAGCAGCGAGGCGCTGCCGGTGACGGCGACCCAGGCAATGGCAAGCAGCAGATTGAAGAGGAAGACGATCACGGCGTACTTCCTTCCGGGAAGACCGAGTGAAGATAGGCCTGCGGATCGACAATGTCGGCGGCGGCCGATTGCGACAGTTTCAGCAGTTGTTCCGGCAGAATGCCGAAGCCGATGGTCAGTGCCGTCAGCGCGGCAAGCGACAGGCCGGTGCGCCAGCACGCTCGCGACGGGGCGAGCGCCATCGGCGCGGGACGCCAATAGGCGAGCAGAAAGAGGCGGCCGAAGACGATGGTCATCAGAAAACCTCCCGCTAGGATCGAAGCCGCAAGCCACCAGGCGCCGCTGTCGAGCGACGCCTTGGCGAGCATGACCTTCGGCCAAAAACCGGAAAAGGGCGGAAGGCCGCAGGCGGCGAGGAATAGCACGAGAGACAGCGCGGCAAAGCCGCCGCTTTGCCGGTAGAGCCCGCCCAAGGCCGACAACGAAAAGCCGCCGCCCCGCCGGGCGATCTCGCCGGCTGCGAGGTAGAGCGCGGTCATCAGCACGATGGAATGGAGGGCATAGAAGATCGCTCCGCCGATGCCGCCGGGGCTGCCGACTGCGACGCCGGCCAGTATATTGCCGATTCCCGATATGACGACATAGCCGAACAGCCTGCGGATATCGTTTTCGGCAAGCGCGCCAAGGGCGCCGACGAGGATGGTCGCGGCCGCGGCAAGCGCAATGACGAGGTTCAGCTCCTCACGCTCCACCGGCAGCAGCATGACCATCACCCGGATCAGAGCGTAAATGCCGACCTTGGTGAGCAGGCCGGCAAACAGCGCCGAGACGACGATGCGCGGCGTGTGGTAGGCGGCGGGCAGCCAGAAATTGACCGGAAACGCCGCCGCCTTCATGCCGAAGGCGAGCAGGAAGAGGCCTGCCAGCGTCATCAGCGGCGCCGTGCCGCGCAAATCCTTCGCCCTTGCCGCGATGTCGGCCATGTTGAGCGTGCCGAAGGCGGCATAAAGAATGCCGACACCGATCAGGAACAGCGTCGTGGCGATGAGATTGAGCACCGCATATCTCAGCGCCCCGTCGATCTGTTCACGCTCGGAGCCGAGAATGATCAGCCCGAAGGAGGAGATCAGCAGCACCTCGAACCAGACGTAGAGATTGAAGACGTCGCCGGTGAGAAAAGCACCGGTGACGCCCGCCATCAGCAGCATGAGCAGCGGGAAGAAACCGTACCGCCGGCCGCTTTCACCGATATCGGCCAGCGCATAGATGCCGGCGGCGAGCGCGGCAAGGGCTGCGGTGAACGCCATCAGCGCGCCGAAGAGATCGACGGTGAAGGCGATGCCGAAGGGCGGCAGCCAGCGCCCCATGACCATGGTCAGCGGCCCCTCGGCAGCAACTTTGGCAAGCAGCGCCGCATCCATGAGGGCCAGCAGCGCAAGACCTGATATGGCAAGCCAGCCCTGCAGACGCGGATGGGCGCGGGCCATCAGCAGGACGGCGCCGAGCGCGATGCAATGGACGACCGGCAGGATGACCAGCCAATGGCCGATCGGCACCGGGGCGGCGATCATAGCGGCGGAAAGATCTATGGTGATTGGAGCGGCCATGTAATCAGACTTCTTTTCCGCTCGGCACGCCTTGCTCCCTCTTCTCCCCAGCGGGGAGAAGGTGGCCCGAAGGGTCGGATGAGGGGGGCGGCACGGCACGCGCTGTCCTTCGCTCGCGCTGCGGACGCTCGTCGCAATCGCTCCTCGCCCCCCTCATCCGCCCTGACGGGCACCTTCTCCCCGCTGGGGAGAAGAGGGAGGCCGCCTGCCGAGCTTCAGCCAAAACTTCCACGTCCATCCTCAATACCCCAACGGCGGCAGCGGCCGGTCGTCCGGCTCAGCGGCGTGCATTTCGCTGGTGTCGTCGGTGCCGAGGTCCTGATAGGCGCGGTAGGTCAGCACCAGCAGGAAGGCCAGGAAAGAGAAGGAGATGACGATCGCCGTCAGGATGAGCGCCTGCGGCAACGGGTTCGCCGTGCCTGATGGCAGGGCGTCGAGACCGGCCGGGATGATCGGCGGCACCTCGCTGGTCAGCCGGCCTGATGTAAAGAGCAGGAGATTGACCGCATTGCCGAGGATGGCGATGCCGAGCATGATACGGATCGAGAATTTCGACAGCATCAGATAGATGGCGGCGGCGAAGAACAGGCCGACGAGGATTGCCAGAAGCGGCTCCATCACTCCACCTCCTTTTCCTCGAGCGCCAGCGCGATCGAGGTGATGGCGCCGAGCACGACGAGATAGACGCCGACATCGAAGAGCAGCACGCTCGACAGCGCCACCTCGGTGCCCAGGAGGCTCGGGTAGACCCAGAGGCCGGTCATGAAGGGAACAGCAAAGAGGATGGAAAGAAGGCCCGCGATCGTCGACAGCAGCAAGCCGGCGCCGGCGATCGTCAGCGGATGAAAGAAGAGCGCGCGGCGAACGGCGGCGACACCGCGGGCAATGCCGTAGATCGCCAGTCCCGAGGCGGCGATCAGGCCGCCGATGAAGCCGCCGCCCGGCTCGTTGTGGCCGCGCAGCAGCACGAAGACGGAAAACAGCAACATCAGCGCGGTGAGGAACGGGGCGACGGTGCGGAAGATGAGGGTGTTCACGGGATCACTCTCCTGCCCCCACCGCATCCGGATCATTGGCGGCAAGCTTGCGCTCCGTACCGGCGCGGATGCGGATCAGCGCCAGGATGGCGAGGCCGGTGACGGCGACGACGGCGATTTCGCCGAGCGTGTCGGTGCCGCGGAAATCGACGATGATGACGTTGACGACGTTGGCGCCATGAGCAATCGATTTGGAATAGCTATTGAAGAAGACCGTCAGCGCGTCGTTGAACGGCGCTTGCGTCGCCCGCATCAGCAAAAGCGTAAAGCCGAGGCCGCAGGCGAGCGCGATCGCGCCGTCGAAAAGCCTGCCGGCCATAGGGCGATGATCGGCGGGGGAGAGCCGAAGCCTGGTCATGACGAGCGCGAGGATGACGACCGACAGAGTTTCGACCATGAATTGCGTGAAGGACAGATCCGGCGCGCCGAACAACAGGAAGATGACGGCGACGGCGAAGCCCTGGATGCCAAGCGAGACCACAGCCGTCAGCCGGTCGCGGGCAACGAGGACAGCGGCAAGGCCCAAGGCGGCGATCAGGAAGACGGCCCATTCATGCAGCCTCACGTCGGCCGGCCAGGCGGGAAGACGCGGCAGCTCATCATAGGCCGCCAGCGGAATGATGAGGATGGCGGCGACACAGAGGAAGGTACAGGTGACATAGATCTCCAGCCGCCCCGGCTGGAGGACACGCATGAGGCGGCCGGCGAAGCGAACAAGACCGGATACGGCGACGTCGAAGCCATGATCCGGCCCGGGACCGGCCGCGCGCAGCAAGACGGCCATCAGGAAACGGGCGCGATCCAGCTGCCAATAGACACCGATGCCGAAGAGCACGGTCAGGACGGAAAGCAGCAGCGGCAGGCCGACATGCGGCACAAGCGAAATATCGATATCGACAGGCGTCTGGCGGATGGCGGCAGCGATGGGCGAAGATATGCCGGCGTGGGTGAAGGCCGAAAAGATCGCGGCGAGCGGCCCGAGAACGGCGAGAACAGCGGGGCCGAGCCAGAGCAGCGCGGGGGCCTCGTGCGGATGTTTCGGCGTCTCCATCGGCTGGCCGAGGAAAGGTTTCAGCGCCACGGCGAAAGCGACGGCGAACATCAGCGCATTGCCGAAGACCGCGATCGACGTAAAGGTCAGCGCGCGGAGATTGCCACCGAGAAGCGCCGTATAGATCTCCTCCTTGGCGAGGAAGCCGAAGAAGGGCGGCAGGCCGGCCATGGAGAATGCCGCGGCAAGGGCCGTAATCCATGTCAGCGGCATCGTCCGCCTCAGACCGCGCAATCTGGTGATATCGCGCGTGCCGGTCTCGTGATCGATGATTCCGGCGACCATGAAGAGCGCGCCCTTGAACAGCGAATGGGCCACCAGATAGAGCGCCGCCGCCGCCATCGCATGATCCGAACCGAAGCCGATCAGCATGACGAGCAGGCCGAGGGAAGAGACGGTGGTATAGGCGAGCTTCAGCTTCAGGTCGGTCTGGCGGATGGCGAGCGCTGTTCCGACCACCAGCGTCAGCCCGCCGAAGAAGGGCAGCAGCATTTCCCAGGCAGGCGTCGGTCCCATCACGGGATTGAGCCGCATCAGCAGATAGACGCCTGCTTTCACCATGGTGGCCGAATGCAGATAGGCCGACACCGGCGTCGGCGCCTCCATGGCGTTCGGCAGCCAGAAATGAAAGGGAAACTGCGCCGACTTGGTGAAGGCGCCGCCGAGGACCAGGATGAGGGCAGCGAGATAGAGCGGGCTTTCGCGCACGGCACCGCCCGATCGGATCAGCTGCGACATCTCGGTGACGCCCGATATGTTCCAGAGGAGCAGCAGGCCGGCCAAGAGGCAGAGCCCTCCCCCACCGGTGACGACCAAAGCCTGCAGTGCGGCGCGGCGAGCCGCCTCGCGCTCATGGTCGAAGCCGATCAGCAGGAAGGAGGTGATCGACGTCAGTTCCCAGAAGATGAAGAACATCAGGAAGCTGTCGGACACGACGACACCGAGCATCGCCCCCATGAAGAGGAAGATGAAGGAGAAGAAGCGGCCCTGATCCTTATGACCTTTGAGGTAGCCGCCGGCATAAAGAACGATCAGGGTGCCGATACCGGTGATCAGAAGCGCGAAAGCCAGCGACAGGCCATCGAGAAACCATGAGAAAGAGAGGTTGAAGCTCGGCACCCAGAAATAGCCGCCGGTAACGACCTCGCCACGCGCGACAGCGGGAACGAAACGCAGGAAATGCAGGAAGGCAAGGAAAGGAGCAATCGCCAGGAACCAGGCGCCGTTTGCGCCAAAAGCACGGATGACGAAGGGAGCGGCAAGAGCGCCGGCGAGCGGCAAACACAAGGCCAGAAATGTCAGAGCCGTGACATCGGCCATGTCTCCTCCTCTACCGGCAATAGACGAAGGCCAGCGAAAATCGGCCTGTCTCTGACTTAGGCGAAATGGCAGGACCTCTCAAGCAATTTCGATCACAGGGCGAAACTGCACGAGCGTATCGGAAACCGTTCAGGCCATCCGGCGGGAAAAACGTGTCAGCAGCCGCGCGACGCAGCCGTGCAGGAGGAAGAGCAAAAGCGTCAGCGGCCAGAGCAAACAGGCGATGAGCCCGGCGAGACGATAGAGTGTCAAACCGTCATGGTTGGCCCAGCCTTCCAACATCGTGACCACCATGGCGGCTGCGGCTACCAGGCCATAAAGCAGGAAGATTACGGTTTCAAACACCAGTGGTTTCTCCAATGCACGTCACATTAACCCTAACGGAAAATTCCTAACGGATGTAAAAGCAAACGTCTTCCCCCAATTGCGCTATGCCGCGAATCTCCTGGCGCGGCGCCGCAGCCTTGATGAAGTGAGGGGGAGGCACCACATTTTCTTGCGAAACGGAACCGCCCCTCGGCAAAAGGAGCACGCCATGTCCGAAACTGCAACCACTCCGAAGATCCACAAGACCGATGCCGAATGGAAGGAGCAGCTCACCCCCGAGCAATATCGCATCACGCGCCAGCACGGCACGGAGCGCGCTTTCACCGGCCCCTACTGGGATTCCTTCGAAACGGGACTTTACCGCTGCGTCGGTTGCAACGCGCCGCTTTTCCGCTCCGACACGAAATTCGATGCCGGTTGCGGCTGGCCGAGCTATTTCGAAGCGGTATCGCCCGATGCCGTGACCGAATATCGCGATACGACCTATGGCATGGTGCGCACCGAAATCCGCTGCGGCACCTGCGAAGCCCATCTCGGCCACGTCTTCCCCGACGGCCCGCCGCCGACCGGCCTGCGCTACTGCATCAATGGCCACGCCATGGTGTTCGAGGCGGAGAAGTAGGCATTCCGCAATCGAAAAGCGGCTCATCTCAAGGTGATGGGCTCTGCCGCTCCCCTCCCCAACCCCTCCCCACAAGGGGGAGGGGCTAACGTGCAGCACCGCTTCACGTAACCCTCCATCGTATCAATCCGTTGAACGGGAACAGCCGGCAAACCCGTCCTTTTGGTCACCGCCGGATAATGCAGCTTAGCCCCTCCCCCTTGTGGGGAGGGGTTGGGGAGGGGTTTTCAACGGCGCCAATCGACGCCTGCCGATCACTCGTGCTCGGCAGGGCACGGCCAGCTTGCCGGCGTGCTCAGGCCAGCCGGCAGTTTGGTCGAGGCATCGCCGCAGGCCAATTCTATCTGCGCCTGTTCGAGCCCGGTTGCGGCCGAAAGATCCAGGCCTTCGATGCGAGTGAGAAACATGAAGGCACGATCGAATATGGCCGCGCCTTCGAAGGCCGCTCCGGAGAGATCGGCGCGGGAAAGGTTGGCGAAGGAGAATTTCGTCCCCGTCAACACCGCCTTGTCGAAATCGGCACGGCCGAGTTCGGCCTTTTCGAAGCTTGCTCCGGCGAGCCGGGCGCCGGTGAAATTGGCGCGCTGCAACTCGGCGCCGGCAAAGGAAGCGCCTTCGGCAACGATATTGGCGAAGCTGGAGCGATAGGCCTCGATCTTGGCGAAGTTGGCGCCTTCGGCACGCGCGCCCTCGAGCGAGGCTCGCACCAGCGTCGCCTTTTCGAGGTTGGCGGACTTGACGTTGGCGCCGGCGAGATCGGTCAGCGAAAAATCGGTGCCGAAGAGATTGGCGCCTTCAAGATCGCTGCCCTGCAGCATCAGGTTCTTCTTGGTGCAATCCTGCCAGTCGAGCTTCGGCGAGGCCGTGCTGCCGCAATCGGCGGCATGCGTGGAGATCGGCGCAAAGGCGAGAAAGGCGAAGGCAAGGAGGCCGAAGGGCGATCTGTGCATTGCCATGGAACTGTTCACCTCCGTCACGCTTTCAAGCTTCGTCTGCGAAGCAGGCTGCTCTGATTTCTACACAGCTCAGACTACAATAAAAAGATGGCGAACGCTCGCTATGGATTTGCGGATCAATCCGTCCGCCGGGGCAGCCGGATCAATCCGTTCGCCCGGGCAGACGGAGTTCCATGCAGGTGAGATCCAGCCAGCGGCCGAACTTGGTGCCGACCTCGGAAAATCTGCCGGCGATGCGAAAACCGAGCTTTTCGTGCAGCCTGATCGAGGCTGCGTTTTCCGCCTCGATACCGGCGATCATCACATGGATGTTGCCGGCCGCGGCACGCGCGATCAGTTCGCGCATCAGGAGTTCGCCGATGCCTGCGCCCCGGCAGTCCTTGTCGACATAGACGGAATGCTCGACCGTGTGACGGTAGCCGTCGAAGGCTCGCCAGTCGCCATAGGAGGCGTAACCTGCAACCTTGCCTGATATTTCGGCGACGACGACCGGAAAGCCGCGCGCCTTGCGCGCTCTGAACCATTCCAGCCGGTTTTCGAGATCGACCAGCGTGTCGTTCCAGATTGCCGTCGTGTGCTCGACGGCGTGATTGTAGATATCGCGGATGGCGGAAAGGTCGGCTTCGCTGGCGTCGCGGATGAGGACGGCGTCTGTCATGATTGCCCGGCTCGTATTGTCTGCGAAGCGGCATACGCTCCGCCTCGACAGATGTAAACGGCCGATGCGACATGAGGACGATTTGGGCCAAGGCCGCAGGTCAGAGACCCGACGCCGGGGAGCTGAAACAAGTGAAGACCGCCGAATAATGCACCGCTGCGGCGGCAACGACAAAGCCATGCCAGATGGCGTTCTGGAAGCGCAGCTTCTCCCAGACATGGAAGATGACCCCGAGCGAATAGATGACCCCGCCGATGATGATCAGCAGCATCGAAGCGAAGGGAATGCGCGAAGCGACCGGCTCGGCAACCAGCACTCCGCTCCAGCCCATGGCGAGGTAGAGCAGAATGGCGAGACGGTCATAACGCCCGGGGAAAGCGCATTTGACGAAAATGCCGGCGGCCGCGAACGTCCAGATTGCGACCAGCATGAACATCAGCAGCGGATCGTCAGCGCCACGTTCGAGGAACGGGGTGTAGGTGGCGGCGATCAGGATGAAGATTGCCGAATGATCGAGGCGGCGCAGATACCATTTCGTGCGTGAGACCGGCCAGGCATTGTAGGAAAAGGAAATGGCGAGCGTCAGCACCAGCCCGACGCTGTAAATCCAGGCGGCGGCAAGTTCGCCGTAGGAACTCCAGACCGTGGCGTAGAAGATCAGCGCGGTAGCCCCGATCAGCGCCAGCACGAGGCCGACGCCATGGACGATACCGTCGGCGATCAATTCGTATTTATCATAAGCCCAGCGAATGCCGTTGAACTCGCCCATGCACGCCCATCCGTCTCATGTCGCGACGGAGATCGTCGCATCGAACGGCAAGAGGCGCAACTGCGGCGAACCGCGCGGGCGGTAAATCTTCGTGACAGACTGTAGGAGCCGGCTCCGCCTTTGACGGCGAGCCGGTGGGACATCGACGCGCACTCCTACTCCAACGGCAACATCAAACCTTCTGCCGGTCGACCAGCACCGAGCATTTGGCATGGCGCACGACGCGGTCGGCCGTGGCGCCGATGAAGTAATTGGAAAAGTCCGGTATGTGCGAAGCGACGATGATGAGGTCGGCGCCCAGGCTTTCGGCGGTCGAAATGATGGCTTTGGCGGGTGGACCGTTGCGGATCTCGATCGTTGCCGGGATACCGGTTCGGGCGATCAACGCTGCCAGCTTATCACGGCCCTCCTTCATCGCGTCCTCAACGATATTGGCCGGCAGTTCGACCGCGACATATGTCGGCACGTCCTCGACGACGTTGAGCGCGACGATCTCTCCGCCCGCGTCCAGCAGGGAGGCGGCCTTGCGCAGGATTATTTCCCCCTTGTCGATGCCGCCGAGCGCAATCGCTACTATGATTTTCCTATACATGCTGCCCTCCATGACGATGCATGCGTAAGTTCCTTAAAAGAAGATATGAGCGCATTGACCGCGATCAAGTGGACGCAAGTCATCGTCAACGTCTGCTCAACGCTTCATCCTCAAAAACAGATCTTCTGTGAACAATCGGAATCCGCCATATAGGGGTCAAGTAGAGCAGCCGAGAGGACATCAGAAGCGAATGGACCGGCGAAACTTTCTCGGACTTGCCACAGGCGGCATCTTTGGCGCCACCGTCGGTACGCCTTCCCTTCTATGGGCCAATTCAGAGCCAGGAGAACAATCCGTGACGACCGAAACTTCCTATGCGCTGACACGGCCCGCCTATATCGACCGGTCGCATCTCGTCGTTACCGATCTCGGCCTCGTTTCCGGCTTCTATCAGTCGATGCTCGGCCTGAAGGTCATCGAGAAGACGGCAAGCGGCGAAGTGCTGGGTCCCGGCGATCTGCCGTTGCTGACCCTGACGACCGCTGGAAATGCCCGCATCGCGCCGCGCAATGCCGCGGGCCTCTTCCACACCGCCTTCCTGATGCCCGACCGCACCGAACTGGCGCGCTGGCTGCGCCATGCCGCCCACAACAACGTCGTTCTCGACGGCGCATCGGACCACCTCGTCAGCGAGGCGATCTATCTCTCCGACCCTGAAGGCAACGGAATCGAGATCTATGCCGACAGGCCGCACGAGCAATGGAAATTTCAGCAGGACGGCATGGTGGAGATGGCGACGATGCGCCTCGACCTGCAGGCGCTCTATGACAGCGCCCCCGAAGACCGCTGGGGCGGTATGGCCGATGGGACGGCGATCGGCCACCTGCATCTGCAGGTCGGCGACATCCCGCAGGCCGACGCCTTTTACCGCGACGTGCTCGGTCTCAAGCTGATGGCGCGCTATCCCGGCGCGAGCTTCTTCGCAAGCGGCGGCTACCATCACCATCTCGGCGCCAATATCTGGAACAGCCGCGGCGCCGGTGCACGCGCCGACAATATGACCGGGCTCTCCGACTACACGATCCGTTTCAACGACGCCGAGACGCTCGGCAAGGCCGTCGCCAAGCTGGACGAACTCGAAATCAAGAGCGAGAAGCGCGATGGCGGCGTATTTCTGAAAGATCCGTGGGGCATCGGCCTGACGCTTTCGGCGTAATACCCGGCCGTTCGCATAAAACCATCCGCACAAGGCTTGGCGGATGGGTCCTTGCAACCCGCTACGCTCCCAGGGAACCGGAACCGCGCCAGCGCGTTTTCGTGGCGAAGCAATGGGGCTTCGGGGACCTCCTCCGCATGGGCATCGCCAACGGTATCCGCAAACAGGCAAAGAAGATCGCCATCGGCGAACGCCGCACCAGCGCCTGGGCGCAGACGCTGCGGGAAGCGGCAGAAGACTTGCCGCCTCCGCCGCTCCATCGGCTGGAGAAGGACGGGCTCGATATCAGCATGGCCTGGGCGATCATCGGCATCTTCGCCATACTCGGGCTCGCCGCCGTCTATCTGATGTCGCTGATCCTCATCCCGGTCACGCTTGCCGTCGTCGTCGGCATGATCCTCGGCATGGCCGCGGAAAATCTGGGCAAGATGGGTGTGCCGAGGCTTGCCAATGCCTTTCTCCTGTCGAGCGCCGTGGCGCTGGTGCTCTTCCTGCTGGTCAACTCACTCGCCGACCCGCTGACGGTGCTTGTCAACGAGGCCCCTGCTTTCATCGAGCGGACCATCAACCGCATCATGCCTTATCTCGAACGCATCGAATGGCTGCATATCACGCCCGCGACCTTCGAAAGCGGGCCGATGTCGATTGGCGCGCTGCTCGAAAACACCGGCAACGTGCTGCATGTGGTGACCACAAGCCTGACGCCGGCGCTGGTACAGGGGCTGATTTTCTTTGCGGCCCTGCTGCTTTTCCTCGCCAGCCGGGTCAACCTGCGCAAGACCATTATCATGACCTTCCGCACCCGCACGCAACGGCTGGCCGCCATCCGCGTCATCAATGCCGTCGAGCAGGTTCTGGGCTTCTACTTCGCCACCGCCTCGCTGATCTATGTCGGGCTCGGCGTCGTCATGACCGTCATCGCCTATGCGGGCGGGCTGGCGGCACCGGTGCTCTGGGGCTTCTTCGCCTTCCTTTCGAGCTTCATCCCCTATCTCGGCATTACGCTGATGACGCTTTCCGTGGCAGTCGCCGGCATTCTCACACATGACGGCCTCGTTATCGGCCTGATGCCGGCTGCGGCCTTCTTCACCGTGCATGCCGTCATGGAGAACTTGATCTTTCCCGCGGTCATGGGACGGCGGCTGGAAATCAATCCCTTCATCGTCTTCCTCGCCATTCTGTTCTGGACCTGGATGTGGGGTGCAGTCGGTGCGATGCTGGCGCTGCCGCTCTCGCTGATCGTTATGACCGTGATCGAGGAATTGCTGATCGAAGAAAAACCGCAGCCGCAATTGCCGAAATAGACGGAACGGAGACGCTGGTGGCATCTGATCTCGATCTTCACGAATCCGATCACGGCCAGATGACGAGCGGCCGTTCGCTTTGGGGAAGAAGCGGCATACGGCCCCAATGGCAGCCGATCGAACAGAGCTTTTCCACCGATGTCGCGGTTATCGGCGGCGGCATCACGGGGGCGCTGATCGCGGAACATCTGACGGCGCGCGGCTTTTCCGTTGTTATCATCGACAGGGAAGAGCCGGGCTTCGGAAGCACCGCCGCCAGCACGGCCATGCTGCAATGGGAGATCGACAGCACGCTCGGCGAGCTGGAGGCTTACTACGGCTTCGAGCGCGCGGCCGGCATCTACCGCCGCAGCGCCGCCTCGGTCGCCGGCCTTTCCAAGCTGATCGCAGCCAACGGCATTGCCTGCGGCTTCCGGCCGCGCAACACACTCTACCTCGCCGCCAATCGCGAAGGCGCGCGCGACCTCTTCGAGGAGCGGCAGCTTCGTCGCCGAGCCGGCCTACCCGGCGTCTATCTGGAACATCCCGATCTCTTCACGCAGTTCGAGCTCGACCGGGACGGCGCCATCCTATCCCCCGGCTCGGCAGAGGCCGACCCGCTGCTGCTGACCTGGGCATTGATCGCGAGGGCCGTCCGTCGCGGCGCGCGGCTGGTGAGCGCTTCCGTGACCGAACTCCACGCCGAAGGCAATCACGTGAGCGCGGAAACTTCCAGCGCCAGAGTGATCGAGGCGCGGCATGCCGTGCTCGCGACCGGTTATTCCATGCCGGGCATCGACATGCCGAAGCTGCACCGCATCCGTTCGAGCTGGGCGCTCGCCACGGTCCCTCAGGACCCGGCAGTTTTCTGGCGTGACAGGGCGCTGATCTGGGAAAACAGCCATCCCTATCTCTACATGCGCACGACACCGGACAACCGCATCGTCGCCGGCGGCGAGGACGATGAGACGGTCGATGCGCAAGCCCGCGACCGGAAGCTGCCGGCAAAGACCATGGCGATCCTGGAGAAGATGAAACGGCTGTGGCCGAAGGCGGATACGCGTGTTGCCCATGCCTGGTGCGGAACCTTCGGCGAGACCGTCGACGGCCTGCCGCTGATCGGCCCGGTGCCCGGCATGCCGCGTGTGTTCGCAGCCTACGGCTACGGCGGCAACGGCATCACTTTTTCCTATCTCGCAGCGCAGATGACCGGCGCGATGATGGCCGGAATCCACCGCGACTGGTTCGAGGATTTTGCGCTCGACAGGGATGGGCCGGGAATTCGGAAACTTGGAGAGGATATGGCGCGGGCCGGGAATGAGTTGAGATAAAGTCTTCGCATTGGTTGTTGTGCCACACGGCACACCTTCAACCGCGGAATCACTCCGTCGTCTTATCGTCGCCGGTATCCTCGACATCCTCCAGGCGGACGAACTCCGTGCCCTTGGCCTTGAGATCGACCAGCGCCTTCGCCACCCCCTCGCCCGCCGCATGCGTGGGCTGGTTGATGTGGGAGATGACGACGTCGCCGTCCTTGGCCGAGGCGATGCGCTTTTCGGTGATCACGGCGCCCAGCAGCGAACCGCCGTCGCCATTCACGGAATAGCCGGCAATGCGATAGCCCATGGCGCGGATCTCGCCGATGGCGGACAGATCGTATTTGGCGGTCGAGCCGCGGAACCAGCGCGGCGCCGGGATGCCGGCCGCGGCCATGGCGGCGGCACCGCCTTCGACCTCCTGCTTCACCGCCTGCGGCGAGCCGGCAGACGCGATCCCGTAGATCAGTGTCGGCGTGTCGACGGCCGGAATATGGTTCTCGCCGTGGTTTTCAAGTTCGAAGAGATCCGGATTCTGCAGGAACACGGCAACAGCGGCGGGATTGCGCTTCAGCCAGCGGGCGGTGACGAAGATCGTTGCCGGGATGCGTTCACGCACCAATGTGGAAAGAATGCGCTCGTCGGCTTGCCCCATGCAGGCATCGAAGGTGAGCGCGATACGGGCATGGCCTGGAATGTTGGAACGGGCGATATGCAGATGCGGCTCGACGAGCTTTGAAGCTTTCGGAGCGACAGCGGCCGCAGCAGAATCGACCATGGTCGGCGGTGACGGCACTTCGGCAGCGAATGCCGTAACAGCGGTGATCAGAAAGAGCGCCGAAGCGGGCAGGATGCGGTTCATGTCGCGGGGATTTCTATGTTTCGATCCGTCGATTTTACCGACAGTCATCATCCGGCGCCATGTGGCCGGATGTCACCGCAGCCGTTCGGAAGGGCAACGGCATCAATCGTAGAGATAATATTTATTCCACTTCTCGCGCGGCACCTTCTCGCCGATCTGGTAGTCGAGCTCGCGCACGTTGATATGCTGCGGACCGGTGATGCAGTTATAGGAAAGATGGTACCAGTCGCCCTTGCTGCGGAAGACCGCGCCCGGCGCCTGCAACGAATTGTCGCCCGGGATCGGGTCCTTGAAAGTATAGGCAATGACCTTGTCGGGCTTGAAGCCGGTGCTGTCATTGTTGATGCGGCTCATCGCCTCGGTATCGCAGCTCTGTTCCAGGCGGGTGGAGGGATCGAGTTTCTCGAGCTGCTTCTTGATGGCGGGATCGACGGCAAAGGCGGGGGCGGCGATAGCGGCCAGGGATACAAACAGGAGCAGACGTTTCGGCATTTCGAAGAAAATCCCTTACTGTTGTGCATATTTCACTGTGCCGCAGGCAGCTTGCCGGAGGCTTGGCACGTATAAATTCGCAGAGATAGCGGACTTTCTTAAACATTGTGGTGACATCAAGGCAGCGTCGATGCAGCCGCCTCCTTGTCTGTGGAAGGTCGTCTGCACCCTTGGCGCAGCCTTGCCGCTTGATCCTGGGTCGCCGCGCCTCTATCTCTTCCCATCCCGACATATCGACCCGGAGCCATTCCTTGTCCGTCTTCAAGAGCCTGCCGACACCGCCCGCCGCACCGAAGAAGCCCGTCTCCGATACGCGCCACGGCATTACCCGAACGGACGACTATGCCTGGCTGCGCGCCGACAATTGGCAGGCGATGTTCAAGGATCCGTCGATCCTCGACCCTGAAATCCGCCGGCATCTGGAAGCCGAAAACGTCTATATGAACGCGGCGATGGAGGACACCAAGCCGTTGCAGAAGGTGCTGTTTGCCGAGATGCGCGGCCGCATCAAGGAAGACGACAGCTCGGTGCCGATGAAGGATGGCGCCTATGCCTACGGCACGTTTTACGTGACCGGCGGCGAGCAGCCGCGCTATTTCCGCATTCCTCGCGACGGCAAGGTTGCCGATGAGGCGATCCGCACCGTGCTGCTCGACGGCGACAAGGAGGCATCGGGCAAGGCCTATTTCCGCCTCGCCGGCCTCGATCATTCGAGCGACCACAGCCGCGGCATCTGGGGATATGACGACAAGGGCTCGGAATTCTTCACGCTGAAGGTACGCGATCTGTCGACGGGACAGGACCTTGAGGGGGAGCGGATCGAGAATACCGGCGGCGGCGGTGTCTGGGCGCCTGACGGCAAGAGCTTCTTCTATTCGGCGCTCGATGAGAACCACCGGCCCTCGAAGGTGTTCCACCATATTCTGGGCCAGCCGCAGTCCGAAGACCGGCTGGTCTACGAGGAAGAGGATGCCGGCTTCTTCATGGGCGTCGGCGGCTCGCTGCTCGACGACTTCATCTATATCGACATTCACGACCACGAGACGAGCGAATACCGGCTGCTGTCGACCAAGGACCTCACAGCCGAGCCGAAGCTCGTGGCGGTGCGAGAGGAAGGCATCGAATATTCGCTGACCGAGGGCGGCGACGTCTTCTACATCCTCACCAATGACGGCGGCGCCAAGGATTTCAAGATCATGGAAACGCCGGTTGA
This sequence comes from Rhizobium sp. BR 249, assembly GCF_047445895.1. Taxonomy (NCBI): domain Bacteria; kingdom Pseudomonadati; phylum Pseudomonadota; class Alphaproteobacteria; order Hyphomicrobiales; family Rhizobiaceae; genus Rhizobium; species Rhizobium sp. BR 249. The sequence goes on from NZ_JARWKX010000021.1 coordinate 49,161, forward strand.
CAGACCGGGCAAGGAAAACTGGCGCGAAGTCGTCGCCCACAAGCCCGGCACGCTCATCATCAGCCATATGGCCTATGCCCGCCATCTCCTGTGGCTGGAGCGCAAGGACGGGCTGCCGCGCATCATGATCCGCGACCGCAGGACCGGCGAGGAGCATGCGATTGCTTTTGCCGAGGAAGCCTATTCGCTGGGGCTCTCGGGAGCGGCGGAATACGACACGGATGTCATCCGCTTTTCCTATTCCTCGATGACGACGCCGTCGCAGCTCTACGACTACAATATGGTGACGCGTGAGCGCACGCTCTTGAAGACGCAGGAAGTGCCCTCGGGCCACAATATCGACGACTACGTCACCCGCCGCGTCTTCGCGCCGGCGTGGGACGGCGAGAAAGTGCCGGTCACCCTGCTCTATCGCAAGGATACGCCGCTCGACGGCAGCGCGCCCTGCCTGCTCTACGGCTATGGCGCCTACGGCATCACCATTCCGGCCGGTTTCAACACCAATTGCCTGTCGCTCGCCGATCGCGGTTTCGTCTATGCCATCGCCCATATCCGCGGCGGCAAGGACAAGGGTTTTGCCTGGTACGAAGACGGCAAGATGGACAAGAAGACCAATACCTTCAAGGATTTCATCGCCGCCGCTGACTATCTGAATCAGGAGAAGTTCACGTCCTACGCGAAGATCATCGCCGAGGGCGGATCGGCCGGCGGCATGCTGATGGGCGCCGTCGCCAACATGGCACCGAAGAAATTCGCCGGCCTCATCGCCGCCGTCCCCTTCGTCGACGTGCTGAACACCATGCTCGACGACACGCTGCCGCTGACCCCGCCGGAATGGCCGGAATGGGGCAACCCGATCGACAGCAAAGAAGAATACGAGCAGATCGCCTCCTACTCGCCCTATGACAATGTCGAGGCAAAACTCTACCCGCCGATCCTGGCGCTCGGCGGCCTGACCGATCCACGCGTCACCTATTGGGAGCCCGCCAAGTGGGTCGCGAAACTACGCGACAAGACGACGGGTGAAGCGCCGATTCTGCTCAAGACGAACATGGACGCCGGCCACGGTGGCGCGTCCGGCCGCTTCCAGCGGCTGGAGGAAATCGCGTTTGAGTACGCGTTTGCGATCAAGGTGGCCGGGAAGATGTAAGCGCTGGGGCGGCTGCGGCAAATCGTCAACGGAGAGAGAAATGCCCGTCCATATCGCCCTTCTCCGCGCCATAAACGTCGGCGGGACCGGCTCGCTGCCGATGACGGAGCTGAAGGCCATCTGCGAGGACCTCGGCTTCGCCGACGTGAAGACCTACATCCAGAGCGGCAATGTGCTTTTCCGCTCTGATGAAACCGAAAAAGCGGTCGAGGAGAAGCTCGACGAGGCGCTCGGGAAAAAGATGGGCAAACCTCCGGGCGTGATGGTGCGCAGCCGGAAAGAACTCGAAGCAATTGCCGCCAACGCGCCCTTTCCCGGTGCCAAGCCGAGCTTCGTGCTGGTTTATTTCCTGCCCGAAAAGGCGCCGGCCGATGCGCTGGAGAAAATGGTGGCGCCTGACGGCGAGGAGGCGAAGCTCGCGGGACGGGAAATCTATGTCCACTATCCCAACGGCTCCGGCCGATTGAAGCTGAAGCTGCCGGCGCTGAAGCTTGGAACCTCGCGCAATCTCAACACCGTGCGCAAACTCGCGGAAATGGCAGCTGACATGGAAGAGAAGGACTGAGTGCTACGCGCAGAATTTGATTCAAGCGACGCGCTTCAAGTCTTTGTTTCTCCAGCCACCTTCGTCCGCTTCGCCTTATAGCCGCTGATCTCCTCGCCCGCCGTCGGCGAGAAGCGCAGGTTCCAGACGGTGGCGGTAATCGAGATGACGGTGACGACGATGAAAGCAGCGGAGAAATCGCCGAGATCAGGCGTTTCGGTACCTGACAAGGCCATGGAGCCGTGCAGCGCCAAGGCCCCGATGCAGATGCCGAGCGACAGCATCAGCTGCTGGAAGGTGGTGTAGAAGCTGGTGGCCGAGCTCATCCGCTCCTTTTCGATCTCGTCATAGGCGATGGTGTTGTAGGCCGTGAACTGGAACGACAGGAAGAAGGCGCTGAGGACGAGAACGACGAAGATCAGCGGCATCGGCCAATCCGGCCGGAAGGCGGCGCAGAGGCCGTAGCCGACCGTGCCGAGAATGCCGTTGAGAATGAGGCTTCTGCGGAAGCCGAGCCGGCTGAAGACGAACTTCGCCATCGGCTTCATGGCGAGCGCGCCGAGTGCGGTTGATATGACGATCTGGCCGGCCGCGGCGGCGGAAAGGCCGAAGCCGATCTGGAACAGCAGCGGCAGCAGGAAAGGCTGCGCGCCCTGGGTGATGCGCGTCAGCGAACCGGCAATGACCGAGGTGCCAAAGCTCGGCACCTTCATCAGCGAAAAATCCATGATCGGCGACAGATGCCTGCGGGCATGCCTCAAATAGCCGATGCCGAAGATCAGGCCGAGGGCGATCAGGAAGATCGAGAAAGCGCCTTCGCCTTCATGGCTCGACATTTCGAAGCCGAAGAGCAGCGAGCCGAGCGAAATGCCCGAGAGGATGAAGCCGATCGTGTCAAAGGGGCCGGCCGCCTTGCCCTTTACCTCATCGATATAGATCGAGACGAAGATCATGCCGATGATGCCGATCGGCACGTTGATGTAGAAGATCCAGCGCCAGTCGAGATAGGTAACGATGAAGCCGCCGAGCGGCGGGCCGACGATCGGGCCGATCAGCGCCGGCACCAACAGCCACGACATGGCGCTGACCATATCCTTGCGGGCGACGCTGCGCATCAGCACCAGGCGGCCGACCGGCATCATCATCGCCCCGCCCATGCCCTGCAGCAGCCGCGCCAGCACCAGGAAGGGCAGCGTCGGCGCCAGCGCACAGAGGATGGAGCCGACCACGAAAACAGCGATGGCCGCACGGAAGACGGTGCGCGAACCGAAACTGTCGGCCATCCGGCCGCTGGCCGGAATGAAGATCGCCAGGCTCAGGAGATAGGAGATCAGCGCAATCGACATGGCCGGGGCGCTGACGGCGAAATCGCGCGCCATGGTGGGCAGTGCGGTCGCAAGCACGGTCGCGTCGATGTTTTCCATCAGCATCGCGCTTGCGACGATCATCGCGATCACCCGGAAATTGGGCGCGGCGCGCCGAACCATCGGCGCCTGGTAAATCTGATCCGACATCGTCCGGATTCACTCGCGGTAGCGCGGCGGAGCGCGGGAGGCAGCAAGGCCGCGGAGATGACATGGCGCAAGGCCAAGGGGAGACGATTTCGTATACGCCTGCGATCATGGCGGCGCTATGTCCTTTATGGCAAAGCAGCTTTGACCAGAGGGAAAGGCGGATCACGATTCCTTGCATCGGCCTGATCTTCGTGAGGTCTTTGGAAGTGAATATCCTCCCTCGGGCGGAACCGGCTTGCGCCAGGGGCACCCCGGCCCTACCTATGAACCATGACCTCCGCCCTTGAGAAAAACCGGCCCGGCGCGGCCTTTCCCTTCGACAACAGCTATGTCGGTTTGCCCCAGCGATTCTTTGCGCCGCAAACGCCGACCCGGGTGGCGGAACCCTGGTTGATCAAGCTCAATGAGCCTTTGGCGGAAGAACTCGGGCTCGACATCGAGGCGTTGCGCCGTGACGGGGCGGCAATCTTTTCCGGCAATCTCGTTCCCGAAGGGGCAGAACCATTGGCGATGGCCTATGCCGGCCATCAATTCGGCGGCTTCTCACCGGTGCTCGGCGACGGGCGGGCGATCCTGCTCGGCGAGGTCGTCAGCCGCAACGGCAAGCGCTACGATATCCAGTTGAAGGGCGCCGGGCAGACGCCGTTTTCGCGCCGCGGCGATGGCCGCGCCGCACTCGGCCCGGTGCTCCGGGAATATATCATAAGCGAGGCGATGTTTGCGCTCGGCGTTCCCGCGACGCGGGCACTGGCGGCGGTAACGACCGGGGAACCGGTCTATCGCGAGGAAGTGCTGCCAGGCGCCGTGTTCACCCGCGTGGCGGCAAGCCATATCAGGGTCGGCACCTTCCAGTTCTTCGCGGCAAGGGGCGACACCGAAGGCGTGCGGGCGCTGGCCGATTATGTGATCGACCGGCACTATCCCGCGCTGAAAGACGCCGACAATCCCTACCTCTCCTTCTTCGAGGCCGTTTCTGACCGCCAGGCGGCGCTGATTGCCCGCTGGCTGCATGTCGGTTTCATCCATGGCGTCATGAACACGGACAATATGACCGTCTCCGGCGAGACGATCGATTTCGGCCCCTGCGCCTTCATGGACAGCTACAATCCGGCGACCGTCTTCTCGTCGATCGATCATCATGGGCGCTACGCCTATGCCAATCAGCCCGCGATCGGCCAATGGAACCTCGCAAGGCTCGGCGAAACGCTGCTGCCGCTGATCGACGCCGAGCCCGACAGTGCGGTCGACAAGGCGAATGCCGTGATCCGGGCCTATGGCGAACGGTTTCAGGCGCATTGGCTGAAGGGCATGCGAGCAAAGATCGGGCTTGGCGGCGAAGAGGACGGCGATCTCGAGCTGGTGCAGGCGCTGCTGACGCTGATGCAGGCGCAAGACGCGGATTTCACGCTGACCTTCCGGCGGCTGTCGGATCTGGCAGGCGATGAGGCTGCAGAGCCTGCCTTCTCGGCGAGCTTCCGGGAACCGGAGGCCTGCCGCGAATGGCTGGCGCGGTGGCGCGAAAGACTGTCTCGCGATCGGCAAACCGCCACTGAACGCGCCAGCGCCATGCGCGGCGTCAATCCGGCATTCATTCCGCGCAATCACCGGGTCGAACAGGCAATCGACGCAGCGGTCGAGGATGGGGATTTCTCGCTGTTCGAGGCGCTGCTGGCAGTGCTTGCAAAACCCTATGAGGACCAGCCGGATTTTGCCGCCTATATGGAACCGCCGAAGCCGAACGAACGGGTGCTGGCGACCTTCTGCGGGACGTGACGACGGCGTCATTCCCTTTACACCCGTGCGTAGCGACCGCCTCCATCCGGCCGGCGGCCTATTCCAAGCCTCCGCATTGACGGGTCCGCTGCGGCAAATGTGGCCGTTGAAAGGCATCTCCTTCGCGCTATCTGGCTGATCGGCGGGGACTTTCCGCCATTCATTCACCCGGCTAAATCAAGCGGGAGAGAGCCTTATGGCGATCGTCATCACCTCCATTTTCTTCATCATCATCGGACTGGCCCTCGGTGGCGGCGGGCTCTGGCTCGTCACGCTCGGCGGCAGCGCCTTTTATCTGTTCGCCGGCCTGATGTTCCTCTTCACCGCCGGATTGCTCCTGATGCGCAAGGCGGTGGCGCTCTGGGTCTATGCGGTGCTCGTCGTCGTAGCGCTCGCCTGGGCGATCTGGGAGGTTGGTTTCGACTGGTGGCAGCTCGGGCCGCGCGGCGGCGTCGTCATCCTGCTCGGGCTCTGGCTGCTGACGCCATGGATCCGCCAACCGCTCGGCTTTCGCAGCCCGACCGGCATCACCTATGGCGCCAACCCATGGCCGCTCGCCGTGCCCCTGATCCTCGCCGTCCTCGTCGCCCTCTATTCGATGACGACAGACCCCCATGATCTTGCCGGCGACTTGCCGACGGATGCCGTCGCCGCCAACGCCGCCTTCGGCGGCAGCGTGCCCGATGGTGAATGGCATCAATATGGCCGCACGCCCTTCGGCCAGCGCTATTCGCCGCTCGACCAGATCAACGTGCAGAACGTCTCGACGCTGAAGGAAGCGTGGCGATACCAGACCGGCGACGTCAAGCGGCCGGAGGATATCAGCGAGACGACCTATCAGGTCACGCCGCTCAAGGTGAAGGACACGCTCTACCTCTGCACGCCGCATAACTGGGCGATCGCGCTCGACGCCAAGACCGGCAAGGAGAAATGGAAATACGACGCCAATTCCGGCATGAATCCCAACCGGCAGCACCAAACCTGCCGCGGCGTCACCTACTATGCCGATCCAACGGTCGCCGCCGGTCAGCCCTGCGCCGAGCGCGTCTACCTGCCGACATCAGACGCCCGGCTGATCGCGCTCGATGCGGCCGACGGGAAGGTCTGCACCAGCTTTGCCGATCAGGGCGTGCTGCATCTCGAAGCCGGCATGCGCTACAATCCGGCCGGCTATTACTACTCCACCTCGCCGCCGGTCGCGGTGGCCGGCAAGATCATCATCGGCGGGGCCGTGAACGACAATTATTCGACGCAGGAGCAGTCCGGCGTCATCCGCGCTTTCGACATCAATAGCGGCGCGCTGATCTGGAACTGGGATTCCGGCAATCCCGATGCGACCACGCCGATCGCCGAGGGCCAGACCTACACCACCAACTCGCCGAACAGCTGGTCTGTCTTCAGCGTCGACGAGGGGCTCGGCATGGTCTACATCCCGCTCGGCAACCAGGTGCCGGACCAGCTCGGCATCAACCGCAGCGACAATGTCGAGAAATTCTCGTCCTCGATCGTGGCGCTCGACATCGCCACCGGCCAACTGCGCTGGGTGCGCCAGACGGTGCATCACGATCTCTGGGATATGGACGTCCCGGCCCAGCCGGCGCTCATCGACCTGACGAAGGAGGACGGCACCGTCGTTCCCGCGCTCGTCGGCCCGACCAAGCAGGGCGACATTTATGTGCTCGACCGGCGCACCGGCGAGCCGATCATCCCGGTCAAGGAAATTCCCGCGCCGGGCGGCGCAATCTCCGGCGATCATACCTCGCCGACGCAGCCGATCTCGAACCTCACCTTCTCGCCCGAGCCGCTCAAGGAAAAGGATATGTGGGGCGTATCGCTGTTCGATCAGCTCGCCTGCCGCATCGATTTCCACCGCTACTATTACGAAGGCCGCTACACGCCGCCTTCGCTTAAGGGAACGATCGTCTATCCCGGCAATTTCGGCACCTTCAACTGGGGCAGCGTGGCGGTGGACCCGGAACGGCAGATCATGTTCGGCATGCCGACCTACCTCGCCTTCACCTCGCGCCTAGTGCCGGCCGCCGACATCCCGCCGAAGGGCCAGGATGAGAAGGGCAGCGAACAAGGGCTCAACCGCAATGACGGCGCCCCTTACGGCGTCTTCATGGGCCCGTTCCTCGGGCTGCTCAAGATCCCCTGCCAGGCGCCGCCATGGGGCTATGTCGCGGGCGTGGACCTGCGGACCGGCAAAATCGCCTACATGCACAAGAACGGCACCGTGCATGACATGACGCCGCTGCCCCTGCCCTTCAAGGTCGGCGTGCCCGGCATCGGCGGGCCGATGCTGACCAAGGGCGGCATCGCCTTCCTGGGGGCAGCGGTCGATAACTATCTGCGCGCCTACGACGTGACGAACGGCCGGCAGCTCTGGGAGGCGCGGCTTCCCGCCGGCGGCCAGGCAACGCCGATGACCTATACCACCGACGACAACAAGCAATATGTCGTCATGGTCGCCGGCGGCCACGGCTCGGTCGGCACAAAGCCCGGCGATTACGTGATCGCCTATACCCTGCCGTGAAGGAGTCCTCTCCTTGAGAGAAAAACCCCTCCCTACAAGGGCAGGGGTTTTCACGCGCGAACCGCACAGCCATCGATCATGCTCTTCGCATTTTCCGCTTCAAACCATCTCGACGATCATGCGACCGACTTCGGCAAAGATCGGATTGAGCTCCTTCGCCGGCACTGTCGCCTCGCTGATATAAACGGCCGCGACGATCGGGCCGCGATCCGGCGGCCAGATTACCGCGATATCGCCGAGAGAGCCGTTCGGGCCGGTGCCGGTCTTGTCGCCGGCCTTCCAATCCTGGGGCAGCCCGGCCCGCAGCCGCTCCTTGCCTGTGGTGCTGGCCACCAGCCAGGCGATCAGCCTGTTGCAGGAAGCTTCGGTCAGAACTGAGCCGAGCGTCAGATTGCCGAGCGTGTCGAGCATCGCGTCCGGCGTGGTCGTGTCACGCGGATCGCCTTTCCGGCCTTCATTCAGCGTCGGCTCGGTGCGGTCGAGGCGGGTCGTGCCGTCGCCGATCGAGCGCAACCAGTCGGTCAGGGCTGGCGGCCCGCCGAAGCTTTCGAGCAGCAGGTTGCCGGCGGTGTTGTCGCTCACCGTCACCGCCGCCTCGCAGAGTTCGGCAATCGTCATGCCGTCGGCGTCTGCGTGTTTTTCGCTGACGGGAGAATAGTCGACGAGCTTCTCCTTGCCGTAGCTCACACGCCGGTCGAGGCTCTCCTCCCCCTTGTCGACCCGGGCGAGGACGAAGCCCGCGGCCAGCGCCTTGAAGGTGCTGCACATCGGAAAGGCCTCGCCGCCGCGATAGCCGAAGGAAATGCTCGTCTGAGTGTCGAGCACCGAGACGCCGAGGCGGCCGCCGGTGCGTTTTTCCAGCGCAGCGAGACGGTGCTCGATGTTGTCGGCACTCTCTTCAGCATTGGCAGGGCGCGCCAGCGCGGGCAGGCCCAGAGCAGGCAGGCAAACTGCCGCGCCGATCAGCACGCGGCGGGTCAAACTGATATTCATGAAATCCTCCGGCGAATGAGAAGGACAGCGTTACGGCGCGATTGCGGCGGCATCTCGTCATACACAGGGCGGGTTTCATCCCGCTGTGACTTTGTCGGTCATGCAGCGCGCGTAACCTCGACCGTCACATGCGACAATTCCTCGAGCGCCGACAATCTTCCCTTGTAGAAAGCCGGGTCGCGCGGCTGCGAGGTGACGACGGCGACGATCGCGGCATGATGGCCGGGGCCGACCTGCCAGACATGCAGGTCGGTGATCAGGTCATCCTCCGTCTCGATGGCCTCACGGATTTCCCCCGGCAGCGACTCACCTTCGGGCACGACATCGAGAAGGACACCGCCTGAGGACTTCATCAGGCTCCAGGACCAATTGGCGATCACCAGCCCGCCGACGATGCCCATGAGGGGATCGAGCCACAGCCAGCCGTACAGGCTGCCGAGGGTGAGTGCCGCGATGGCGAGCACGGAGGTCAGAGCATCGGCGATGACATGCAGATAGGCGGCGCGGATATTGTTGTCACCGGCCTTTCCGTGGTGATCGTGGCCGCTGTGGTCGCCATGGTCGTGATGATGGTGCCCATGGTGGGTATGGCCGTGATGGCCATGCGCGTGATGATCGTGGCCGCCGCCGGCAAGCAGCCATGCGCTGGCGAGATTGACGGCAAGGCCGATGACGGCGACGGCGATCGCCTGGGCAAAACCGATCGGCACGGGATTGGAAAGACGCAGCAGGCTTTCCCAGGCCATCAGCACGGCGATCAGAGCAAGGATGATGGCGCTGGCAAAGCCGGCGAGATCGCCGAGCTTGCCGGTGCCGAAGGTGAATCGCGGATTATGCGCCTGCTTTCGGGCGAAGAGATAGGCAAGCGCCGAAATCAGAAGAGCGCTGGCATGGGTCGACATGTGCCAGCCATCGGCGACGAGCGCCATGGAGCCGTAGACAGTGCCGGCTGTGATTTCCGCCACCATCATCACCGCCGTCAGCGCGATCACCAGCCAGATGCGCCGCTCGTTGCGCGTATGATCGGCGCCGAGGAAAACATGGTCATGTTCCATTGCAGCTTTGTCGATTCCGGCACTCATTACAGGCTCCTTCGTCACGGCACTTAGGGCAGTTCAGCTTTTCACGAAAAGGCAGAACCGCCATAAGTTTTTGTTTTTAAATGTCGTTATCGCAAACCGCGTACACTTTTGCGCGGCATGCTCTAGCGGATATAGGTTCTCAAGACTTCCGATATTTCCTCGACCGCCTCCGCCCTCGCCGCATCGTCTTCGGCGTTCAGCACATGTTCGCGCAGGTGGTCGTCCAGTACCTCGCCGGTCAACCCGGTCAGGGCGCCGCGCACCGAAGCGAGGAGTTGCAGGATCTCTCCGCAAGGGCGCTCGGCCTCGAGCGCCCGCTCGACCGCTTCCATCTGCCCCTTGAGGCGGCTGATGCGGGCGATGAGCTTCTTCTTCTGCAAAGCGGTGTGGGACATAGGGAGCCTCTATTTAATATAGGGGGGTATACTATATTGAAGACGCAGTCCAATGAAAAGGGCGCGTCTCCATGCGATCCGCCATTGACAAAAGCCGCGTTTGCGAGGATCTATCACCCATGATCGAAAACGCGCACCAGAGCCGCTCGTATTTTTGGCTGTACCTGTAAAGGGCGGCTGGACAGATCATATTGTCAACAAGCCGCCGTCAGGCGGCTTTGTTGTATCGGCAGCGTCCTGACGGCAGAATATCAAAGGACGCGAAGACCATGACCGAAATCGAAGACAGCGAAATTTCACTGATGCGCCCGTCGGTGGTGACGATCCGCACCGCCAAACCCCGCGACCTGCCCGAACTCAATGAGATGATCGCGCTGCTCGCCGCCCATCACGGCGACCCGTCAGGCACGACGCCGGAGCAATTGGAGCGCGACCTCTTCGGCCCCCTGCCCTGGATCACCGCGCTCGTCGCCGAGACCGACGAAGGGCTGATCGGCTACGCCATTCTCGTGCCGCTCTACAGAGCCCAGGAAGGCAAGCGCGGCATGGACCTGCACCATCTCTTCGTGCGCGACGGCCATCGCGGCCACGGCACCGGCCAGTTGCTCGTCGACCGAGCTCGCGAAACGGCGCGCAATGCCGGCTGCGGCTACCTCTCCGTCAGCGCCGCGACTGGAAATGTCATGGCGCACCGCTTCTACGAACAGCTGGATTTCACGCCCCGCCCCGTGACCGGCATGCGCTACATGCAATCGATCGCTTGAGGCTGCAGACCTGTCCTACCGCCCCGGCACGGCCTTCAGATAGGCAGCGATCGCCTCGCGGTCGGAGGCCGGCAGGTGGGCGATGTTCTGCTGCACGTCGACCATCGAGCCGCCGACGGAATCGAAATCCGGCGTGAAGCCGGTTTCGAGGTAGCTTGCGATATCGGCTTCGCTCCATCCGCCGATGCTCTTGGAGGCCGGGGTGATGTCGGGTATGCGGCCCTTGCCTTCCGGATTCGGAGCGCCGGCGAGCCACATATTGGCCGTGAAGCCGCCGAGCGCGTCGCGCGGCGTATGGCATTCGCCACAATGTCCGGGGCCTTCGACGAGATATTGCCCGCGCTTCACCTTGTCGTCGCTCTTGGCGAGCGCGACGCGCGGCTGATCGTTGAAATAGAGGAATTTCCAGCCGCCGAGCGCAAGCCGGATGTTGAAGGGGAACGGCAGCTCGTGGGGCGGCGTGACGTTTGCGCTCTTCGGCAGGGTTTTCAGAAAGGCGAAGAGATCGTTGACGTCCTTGTCGCTCATGCGGGAATAGGAGCCATAGGGAAAAGACGGGTACAGATGCTCACCATCGGGACCGACGCCGCGCTTCATCGCATTGCCGAATTCGGCGAGCGTCCAGGCACCGATGCCGGCCTTCTCATCCGGCGAGATGTTCGGCACGTGGAAAGTGCCGAAGGGGCTCTTCAACGCGAGGCCGCCCGACAGCGTCAGCTTGGCGTCGCCTTCGGAACCGGGCGCGGCATGGCAGCTGACGCAGCCGCCCGTCCAGAAGACCATCTCGCCGTTTGCCGTGTCCGGCGCACCGAGATTGGCCCAGTGGCTTTCCGGCAGCGGATCGGGTGCGGTGACGAGATAGAAGGCGCCACCGCCGAGAACGGCGACGCCGATCAGACAGAGCAGAAACCGGATGAACCTGCGGACCATGCGCCGCCTCCCCTTTTGCCGAGATTTCCATGCAAATCGATCCCCCGATCGATCCGCGCAGGCGGAGAATAAGGCGATCCGCGCCGGCGGCAAGGCCGGCGCGGATCCAGTATCGGAGCATTTCCGTTTCTTTCCGGCCTACCGCTCACTTGCCGAGGCGATAGGCCTTGTGACAGCCGCCGCAATTGGCGCCGAGCGTGTTCATCGTGGCGCCGACGGCCGCAGGATCGGCAGGAAGCTGGGCCAGCGCGGTTTCTGCATCGGTGGAAAGCTTGGCGGCGCGCGCCTTGAAGTCGTCCATGTTTTCCCAGATCTTCGGGCTCGCCGCTTCGTCGCCCGTCTCCGTGCCCGGCTTGAACTGGTCGGGGAAAACCTTGGCCGTTGCGGCGATCGTCGTCAGCGCCGCCTTTACCGTTTCGGCATCATAGGGCTTCTCGCCCTTGGCGATGGCGGCCATGGCGCCCGCCGAACCGCCGATCTTCTTCATCAACGCAACGCGCGAATCATGCGTGCCGTCGGCGGCGGTCACCGAACCGGCGGCCATGCCGGCCATCGCCAGGGCCGCAGCTACTGCTTTCCAATTCATATTCCTCTCCATTTCTCCTCGGCCAGGGGTGGCCGGAGGCCAATCTGCACCGGGAGCATGACAAAATCCATGCGCCCTCGCGGTCACGTTTTGCCGGATGATCATAAAAACAATGTGATAAGCAGCAACGGCTCAGGCGGTTTTCCAACCTTGCCAAAGGCTGAAGGCGGAAACAGCGATCAGCAGCATTCCAGCGAAACGGCCGACAAAGGCCGTAGCATCGGGGTTTGCGACCAGCAGGTCACGGCTGCGCCCGGCCGTCATCGCGAGCGTGCCGTAGACTGCGAACTGGGTGAGGACAGTCATGGCGCCCATGATCAGGCCCTGTATCCAGACCGGTCCGTATTCCGGTCTTAAGAACTGCGGATAGACGGCAAACATGAAAATATAGGCTTTCGGGTTGACGAGACAGGTGAGCGCGCCCTGGCGGAAAGCCCGCCAGCTGGAATGCGCCGTCCCCGGCCCGACCGCTTCGACGGTGATCGAGCTGCGGATCAAAGAAATGCCGATCCAGATCATATAGGCGACGCCGGCAAAGAGCAGCACGTTGAAAAGCTGCGGCAGCATGGTGACGAGCACGCCGACCCCGGCCGCGCCATAGGCCGAATGCACCGCGCCGCCCGCCATGATGCCGCCGGTCGCGGCCAGCCCCCGCCTGATGCCGCCTGTCAGCGAATTGGCGAGCACGAAGAGCATATCCATGCCCGGCACGATGATGATGCCGAAGAGAAGGGTGAAGAAGAGCCAGAGGTTTTCATGGTAGTTCATGTCAGTTGCCCACTCCGAGTCCTTCGGAATTTTCGAAAGACTGTTATTGATTTCAATTCGATAGATGGCTCTATAGCGAAACCCAACTGACAGTGTATTGTCAGGAGCGTTGGGAGCGGAGGCAGGAAAATGCGCAAGGCCTCACGGCTTTTCGAGATCATTCAGATCCTCAGGCTGGCGAGAAAACCGATGACGGCGGCTGTGATGGCCGAGACGCTCGAAGTGACCGTACGCTCGATCTACCGCGACATCGCGGCACTTCAGGCGATGCGGGTGCCGATCGAAGGCGGACGCGGCATCGGCTATATCATGCGGCCGGGCTTCGACCTGCCGCCGCTGATGTTTTCGATCGAGGAGATGGAGGCGATCGTGCTGTCGCTGGCGCTGCTCGAACGGACGGCGGACGAGGAACTGAAGCAGGCCGCCCGCCGCGTCAACCGGAAGATCTCAGGCGCGGTGCCGGCGCCGCTGCGCCAGGCGATGGACAGCAAGGCGCTCTATGCCTGGGGCACGATCGCGCAGCCTCCCGCCGGATTCGACCTTGCGATCGTCCGCCGCGCGATCCGCGACGAGCAAAAGCTCATGCTCGGCTACCGCGACGAACTCGGCCGCGCGACCGAGCGGACGATCCAGCCGATCGCGTTGATCTACTATTCACAGACCGCCAATGTCGTCGCCTGGTGCGAATTGCGCCAGGCGATCCGCAATTTCCGCAGCGATCGGGTGGAACGTTGCGAAGAGGCCGAGGATTTTTTCAAGGGCGACGGCGACCGGCTGCGGGAGTTGTGGACGAGTGGGTGGACAGAGACGAATGCGCCCGCCTAGCAGCCGCCCCGCAGCCTAATAGAGCAACGTGCGGCTCTCTTCGCGGCCGAAGCCGCGGATTTCGATGCGGTCGGCATGGACCTCGACGATCGCGAAGGCGTTTTCTTTCTCGGTGTCGACCACGCCCTTGAAATTGACGAAGTGGCAGGCGCCGGCCATGCCGTAGTTGCCGGCATGGTCGTGACCGTTGAGATAGGCGACGACATGACCTTGCGAGGCGAGCAGCGCGACAATGCGCTCACTGTCCCACATGCCATGCTCGCCGGGCGGATGCACCGGATAGTGGTTCATGACGATCACCTTCTCGCCGGCTGCGGCGGCACTTGCGATTTCATCGCCGAGCCAGGCGAACTGCTCGTCGCTCAGCGCCGCGTTCCAGCGATGGGCGTTGCGGGCTCCCTTGGCCTCCAGCTCCGCCAGCATCTGCGCGGCAAGCGCGCGGTGAGGATGGCCCTCCGGCGGCGCGAAGATGCTGACCTCGTTACCGTCGAGCACGATGAAACGCCAGCCGTGGCGGGAGAAGCTGTAATAGGGCGACGGCATGCCGAGGCGCCCGGCGACTTCGGAGAGATGCCCCGAGGAAACCGAGAAATCGTGGTTGCCGAGCAGGAAGAGCGTCTCATGCCTCAGCGTCTCATAGACCGGCAGGATATCGTCGAAGCTTGCGAAGCTGCGGTCGATGACATCGCCAAGCGTCATGACGAAGCTCAACTCCTCGCCGTTGAAGACCTCGATCGCCTCGGCGACCTTGGCGAGGCTGTTGGCGTAAAAGCGATCCATGGCCGCATGCGGCGCGATCGCCGCATATTGCGGATCGGCGATGATGCCGAAGCGGAACAGGGGAAGAGCAGAAGAAGACATGGAGCGTGATTAGGAGCGGCCGGTGACAGAGATGTGACGGCTGCATCTGAAAACAGAACACCCGGCGTTTTGGGCGCCGGGTGCGGATTTCAGTGCAGCCAGTGTCGATTACTTCGTGGCTTCTTCGTAGCGTTCCAGGACGTAGTCCCAGTTGATCAGGCTGTCGACGAAGGCTTCGAGGTACTTCGGACGCGCGTTGCGATAGTCGATGTAATAGGAGTGTTCCCAGACGTCGACGCCGAGGATCGGCGTGGCGCCATGGACAAGCGGGTTTTCGCCGTTCGGGGTCTTGGAGATTTCGAGCTTGCCGTTCTTGACGGAAACCCAGGCCCAGCCGGAGCCGAACTGCGTGGCGCCGGCATTGGCGAAATCGGCCTTGAACTTGTCGTAGCCGCCGAGGTCGGAGGCGAAGGCAGCTTCGAGCTTGCCCGGCAGCTTGTTGCCGCCGCCGCCCTTCTTCATCCACTTCCAGAAATGGATGTGATTGTAGTGCTGGGCGGCATTGTTGAAGAGGCCGGCATTGGTGCCGAAGGACTTCTTCACGACGTCTTCGAGCGAGAGATCCGAAAGGCCGGCTTCGGCGGCAAGCTTGTTGCCGTTGTCGACATAGGCCTTGTGGTGCTTGTCGTGGTGAAACTCCAGCGTTTCCTTCGACATGAAGGGAGCAAGCGCTTCGTAATCATAGGGAAGTTCAGGCAATTCGAAAGCCATGTCAGATCTCCTCTTGGCAATAGATTGCGTCATCGGCAGGTGAGGCGGAACATAGGAGGGGAAGCACGGAGAGGCAACCGGCGAAATATCAAAAAACGCGCCGCCGAAGGAAAATTTGCCTCACTTGCGGAGCTGGAATCGCGCCTGCAAATCGCCTGACATGCCCGCCGCGAAATAGCTACGCCAGCGGCCACAGCACCGGAGAAAAGATATGAACAGGAATATAATCCAGCTTCTGACTGCGGCCGCGCTTCTTTCCATGGCAGGCGCCGCACGCGCCTCTTCAGACGAGGCCTGGCAGCAGCTTGCGGCCGATGTGGAGGCAAAATGCACGAAGCCGGCGGTCGCGATCGAAAAGCCGGTCGCCACCGTCGATCCTTTCGGCAGCTCCCATTACGGGCTCGCCCTGCTCACCGGCAAGCCGAAGGGCGCCAAGGGTCTCGTCGCCCAGATCTGCGTCTACGACAAGCAGAAGAAGACCGTCGAGATCGGCAGCGAGCTGGACGCCGGGAAGCTCGGGCTCACGCCGGCAAAATAGCCGCCGCAGGGCCGTTCGGCGGCATTGCGTCATATCCGAGCGGAACCGAAACCCACTCTTGGGAGTTGAAGATTGGGGTTTAGAGCGCCCAGCGTTTCAACGGGATGCACCAGGGTGCTCTGACATTTTTGAAAGGCGCATAATCCATTCCGGAAACGATCGGAGTTCAGGAATTGTGCGGTAGGGAGGTGCCGGATGCCAGAGCTTCGCAGCAGCGCGGAAGATCAGCAGAAAATCTATCAGCGCTGGGCGCCGGTCTATGACCGCGTCTATCGGGGCATCCTGCGCGATGGCCACCGTAAATTGGCCGCGCTCGCCGCTGCGGCCGGCACCGATATACTGGAGATCGGCGTCGGCACCGGCCTGACGCTCGGGCACTATCCGCGCCGCTGCCGGGTGACCGGCATCGACATTTCCGAACACATGATTGCGCGCGCCCGCGAAAAAGCGAGGCGTGAGAACCTGCAGCATGTGCAGGCGCTCGAGGTGATGGACGCACATGCGCTCGCGTTTGCCGACCGGTCCTTCGATGCGGTGTGCCTGCCCTTCGTCATCACCCTGATCCCGGAGCCCGAGCGGGCGCTGGACGAATGCGCCCGAGTGCTGCGGCCGGGCGGCGAGATCATCCTCGCCAGCAAGCTCGGCGAAGGGACCGGCCTGCAAGGCGCGATCGAGACGGCGGTGGCGCCTCTAGTGCGCCACATCGGCTGGTCTTCCGCCTTCCGCATCCGCCGCATCATCGCCTGGGCCGAACGTCGCGGGGATTTTGCCGCTACCGACATCATGCCGGTCTTTCCGAACGGCTTTTTCAAGATCGTCCGGCTGAAGCAGCGCGGATTTGCCGCCTGAGACCGAAACCTTCTTCCCGCGTCGCATGTTCTGATGCTACCGTTCGTCCGAGGGGACTGCATGACATCGGATATCTTCTTCTTCATCGCCGTCGGCTTCTGCGCACAGATCGTAGACGGCGCACTCGGCATGGCCTTCGGCGTGCTGTCGACGACAAGCCTTCTGGCCTTCGGCGTGCCGGCGGCCAATGCCAGCGCCATGACGCATGTGACGGAAATGTTCACGACGGCCGCGTCCGGCCTTTCGCATGCCTATCATCGTAACGTCGATTGGCGTCTGGTGGCGCGGCTTGCGCCGGCCGGCATGATCGGCGGCGCGATCGGCGCCACTCTGCTCGCCAATATCGACGGCAAGACGATCGAGCCCTACGTTTCGGCCTATCTGATCGCAATCGGGCTGCTGATCCTCTACAAGGCCTTCCGGCCGCCGCTGCGGCGCGAGGTGCGCGACTGGGCGGTGCCGCCCGTCGGGCTGTGCGGCGGCGTGCTCGATGCGATCGGCGGCGGCGGATGGGGTCCGATCGTCACCAGCACGCTCGTCGGTCGCGGCCACGACCTGAAGCGGGTGATCGGCTCGACCAACTTCACCGAATTCGCGGTGACGCTGACGATTTCAATCACCTTCGTCGCGACGCTGGGCTGGTCGGAACTCAATTCGGCGATCGGCCTCATCATCGGCGGCGTCATCGCGGCTCCCTTCGGGGCGATCCTCGTCAAACGGCTGCCGGTGCGGCCGCTGATGGTGGCGGTCTCGATGATCATCATCGCGACTTCAGCCTTCCGGCTCCTGTGACGCAGGCGATCTCCGCCTCAGCCGGTTACAGATTCCGGCCGAAATAGACCTCCACGGAGGCGATCTTCTCCCCGTGGAAGCGAAGGCTCTCCATGTTGGCGAAGCTCGCGCCGTCGCGTTTTTCGGCGCGGTAGCGAACAACAGCCTCGTCGCGGTCGACTGCCAGGAATTCGATCTCGATACCGCGGAAGAACGGCTCCTTCGGCCAGCAGCGCTCAAAATACGCAGCCCGGTCGATATGGTCGTCGCGCGGGCTGGAGAAGGTGAAATCCTCGGTCAACATGGCGCCGACGATATCCTTGCGGTCGTCGAGATAGGCGGCGTAGAGATCGCGGACGATTTGCTTTCGGGATGAGTCCATAGCGTTCATGACAATGTGCTCCGATCATCCGATTGCATAGCGCAATCAGTTATGTTCTAGCACTTTTACCCGAGATGATCCAGATTGCGGCGCAACTGCGCTACAGGATCGATGCAAGGCATGACGGACACGCAATGGGACGCCAGTGTTAAACCAGGCTCGATCTACTGGAAACGCAACCTCGCCATCTCGCTGATCGGCTCCTTCACCACGATCGTGGCGATGACGCTGCTGCTTCCCTTCCTGCCGCTTTATGTCGAGGAACTCGGTGTCACCGACCATGCGGCGATCGTGCAATGGTCCGGCATCGCCTATGGCGCCACCTTCCTTGCCGCGGCACTCGTCGCGCCCCTCTGGGGTCGGCTCGGCGATATTTACGGCCGCAAGCTGATGCTGGTGCGCGCAAGCCTCGGCATGACGCTGGCGATCTCGCTGATGGGCATGGCCGGCAATGTCTGGCAGCTGGTGGCGCTACGCCTCTTCGTCGGGCTTGCCGGCGGTTACTCCTCCGGTTCGATGGTGCTGGTGGCGACACAAACGCCGAAGGATCGGTCCGCCTGGGCGCTCGGCGTTCTCTCTTCCGGCATCATGGCCGGCAATCTCGTCGGCCCCCTGATCGGCGGAGCGCTGCCGCCGATCATCGGCATCCGCGGCACGTTTCTTGCCGCCGGCGGCATGATCTTCCTCGCTTTTCTCGCCACGGCTTTTTTGATCAAAGAGGAGAAATCACCGGCCCGCAAGCAGGCAGCCAAGGCAAGCGGCGGCTGGAAATCCGTTGCCGACAAGCGGCCCGTCGTCGCGATGCTGGCAACCGGCATGCTTTTGATGTTCGCCAACATGTCGATCGAGCCGATCATCACCGTCTATGTCGCCCAGATCGTGCCTCAGCAAAGCCAGGTGACGATGATCTCAGGCCTCGTCATGTCGGCCGCCGCCCTCGGCAGCATCCTTTCGGCCTCGCGGCTCGGAAAACTAGCCGACCGGATCGGCCATTGGCCGGTCATCGCAGGCGCGCTCGCCATCGCCGGGCTGCTGCTGATCCCGCAGGCCTTCGTCACCAGTTCCTGGCAGCTCATCCTCCTGCGCTTCCTGATGGGGGCGGCACTTGGCGGGCTTCTGCCCTGCATCGCCGCCGTCATCCGCCACAGCGTACCGGATAGCGCGGCCGGCAGCATTCTCGGGCTTTCCATCTCCTCGCAATATGTCGGCCAGGTAGCCGGCCCCCTCCTCGGCGGTTTCGTCGGCGGACATATCGGCATGCGGGCGGTTTTCCTCGGCACTTCACTGCTGCTCGTCGCCGGTGCGGCCTATGCCTGGATGGTGCGGCCGAGGGACGCGACGACGTCAGACGTTTAATAAAGATTCGGCCGGACGATCCTCAGAGAGCGTTGACGGCGACCGGCAGCGCGCGCTTATGGGCGGTCGCCCGATAGGCGGCGAGGATGCGGCGGCGGGAGATCTCGCCGACCGGCTTGCCTTCGAGGAAATCGTCGATTTCGTCATAGGTGACGCCATAGGCCTCCTCGTCGGGACGCAGCGGCCGCTGGTCCTCGAGGTCAGCCGTCGGCACCTTGAAGACCAGTTCGTCAGGCGCACCGAGCGTCTTTGCCAACAGGCGGACGCGGCGCTTGTTGAGGCCGGCGAGCGGCAGGATATCGGCTGCGCCGTCGCCGAATTTGGTGAAGAAGCCCATGACGGCCTCGGCCGCATGATCGGTGCCGATGACGAGGCCGCCGAGCGCACCGGCCAAGGCGAATTGAGCGATCATGCGCTGGCGGGCCTTGATGTTGCCGAAGATGAAATCCTGCCGGCCGGCATCGGCGAAGGCGAGGCCACCGGTCTGAGCGGCGGCCAACATCCCATCCGCCGCGGCCTTGATGTTGACCACCATCGAGCGGTCGGCGCCGATCGTTTCCAGCGCCCGGTTCGCATCGGCCTCGTCCGCCTGAACACCATAGGGAAGCCGCACGGCGATGAACTCTGCCGCATGACCGCTGTCGCGCAGCTCACGTACCGCCTTTTGGGCCAGCAGGGCGGCCGTCAGCGAATCGACGCCGCCGCTGATGCCGAGGACATAGCTGCGCAGGCCTGAGGCCACGAGATAATCCTTGAGGAAAGCAGTTCGCCGTTCGATCTCATGTTCGGGATCAATATCGGCGGCAACGCCGAGCTCACGGATAATGTCGCCTTGTTCGTCAGCCAGAATGGTCATGGGATTCTTTCTTGCTCTGTAGAACTCTCAAGCACTATGACGGAAAGGGAGCGGAAGGCGAAGGCTTCCAAACGGTTTTCACAAGATCGCGCCAGCCCTGCGCTTGCGCTCCGGGCGTTCGCCGCTGCAATCGATTCACTGGATCGATTGCTCCCGCTTCGCGGGATCGCGGCTCACTCCTCGCTCTCGCTCCTGCCGTGGGCCCAGTCCATGTAGAGATCCAGCGCCTTGCGGGTGACCGGGCCTTCCTGGAAATCCCGGCCGTCGAGGCGGGTGACGCCGACGACCTTGGAATAGTTGCCGGTGGTGAAGATTTCGTCGGCCTGTATGAAATCTTCGACGGAAAGCGTTGCTTCGACCACATCGAAACCGGCCTTGCGCAAGAGGCCGATGACGCGGGCGCGGGTGATGCCGGCGAGGAAGGTGCGGTTGGCGGCCGGTGTCACTACCACGCCGTCACGCACCAGGAAGACGTTCGAGGAGGCCGTTTCGACGACGTTGCCGTTCAGATCGCGCACCAGCGCATTGTCGAAGCCGCGGCTGCGGGCCTCCGCGATCATGCGGCCGCTGTTCGGGTAGAGCGATCCGGTCTTGGCCTCGGTCATCGCGGTTTCCGGTGACGGGCGCCGATAGGGAGAGACGGTAAGGCTCGTGCCGCCATGGCCGCCCATCGGCGCCTCGAACAGGCAGAGCGCGAAACGGGTCGATTCGGCGTCGACGGAGACGATGCTGCCGGGCGAACCGTGCTCACCCCAATACATCGGCTTGATGTAGATCGCCGTGGCGCCGTCGAATTTCTCAACGCCTTCCCAGGCAAGCGCTGCGATCTCCTCGGCCGATTTCACCGGCTTCAGCCCAATGGCAAGTGCGGAGCGGTTGATGCGCTGGCAGTGCAGGTCGAGATCCGGGGCGATGCCGTCGAACCAGCGGGCGCCGTCGAAGACCGTGGAGCCGAGCCACATGGCATGCGAAGTGGGCCCGATCAGCGGCGGATTGCCGGGGAGCCATTCTCCATCGACATGGGTCCAGGTGGTTGAGCGCGGTGATGTATCGACGGCCATTTTGCCCTCCCTTATGACGCCGGGAAAGCAAAAACCCCGGCGGCGAGCCGGGTCAAGGACAAATCCGACGCCAAAATACGGAAGCAAGAAAATGCCGGAGGACGGCATCGCGCCGCAATATTCGTGCGCAATGGCAAGCGCTGAAGCGATGGGTGCATCAGCAAAAGTGATGGAATCGAATATTGGAACGTCTGCCCGCCGCATGTCATCATGTCGGGGAATCTCGGATAGGCAGCAAGGGAAGACGCCGATGAAAGCCATGTTTTACGAAGCCTTCGAAAAGGCGCCCGAGATCCGCACCCTGCCCGATCCCACCCCGGCCGAAGACGGTGTCGTCATCGCGGTCGGCGCAAGCGGACTCTGCCGCAGCGACTGGCACGGCTGGATGGGACACGACCCTGATATCCTCCTGCCGCATGTGCCGGGACACGAGCTTGCCGGGCGGATCGTCGCCACCGGCCGCGGCGTGATGCGTTTCAAGGTCGGTGACCGGGTGACCGTGCCTTTCGTTTCGGGCTGCGGCCGTTGCGGCGAATGCCATTCCGGCAACCAGCAGGTCTGCCCCAACCAGTTCCAGCCGGGCTTCACCCATTGGGGCTCCTTCGCCGAATATGTGGCGATCGATTATGCAGACACCAATCTGGTGCATCTGCCGGACACGATCGACGATGCAACGGCGGCAAGTCTCGGCTGCCGCTTCGCCACCTCGTTTCGCGCCGTCGCCGACCAGGCGCGCACCGGCCCCGGCGAATGGATCGCCGTGCATGGCTGCGGCGGTGTCGGCCTTTCGGCGATCATGATCGCCACCGCGCTCGGGGCCAATGCGATCGGCATCGACATTTCGGAAGAGAAGCTCGCCTTCGCACGCAGCTGCGGCGCAGTGGCGACCGTCAATGCGTCAGGCGTCGCAGACGTCGCGGAGGCCGTGCGCGAGATCACCAAGGGCGGCGCGCATGTCTCGATCGACGCGCTCGGCCATCCCGCCACCTGCTTCAACTCGATCAAGAACCTGCGCCGGCGCGGGCGGCATGTGCAGGTGGGGCTGATGCTTGGCGAGCACGCCGCACCTCAGATCCCGATGGCGCAGGTGATCGGCCACGAACTGGAGATCTACGGCAGCCACGGCATGCAGGCCTGGCGTTACGACGCCATGCTGTCGATGCTCGCCTCCGGCAAGATCGCGCCGCAGAAGCTGATCGGACGGCGAGTCAGCCTGGAAGAAGCCGTGCCGGCGCTAATGGCGCTCGACAAGGCGGAGGCGACGGGCATCAGCGTGATCACGCGGTTTTCGTGAGGGAATGGTGCTCTCTCGCCTGTGACGAGCGTCGGAGGAAGTAAGCCGTTGCCACGATTCCGCTTCTCCCCAGCGGGGAGAAGAGGGAACCTAGCCGCGACTTGGTCATCCCATAAGATAGGGCTTCACAGGTTCTCCGCTTTGCAACCCGCCCTATTCAGCCACCCCAATCGAGGCGAGATAGGCCGCAGACGCCGGTATCTTCGACTTGTCCTTGATCTCGATGATCAGACGCGGGTTGCTGTCGAGCCTGCCAAGTGCCGCAAAGACGGCGCGCCAGTGGATCGAGCCTTCGCCGAGGCTCCAATGGCGATCGGCGTATCCGTCGGCATCCTGCAGATGGACATGCTGCAGGTGGTTGCCGGCAGCCTTGATGTAATAATCCACAGGCGGAGCACCGGTATAACCATGGGCATAATGGGCGTGGCCGGTATCGATCGAGACGGCGACGGCCGATGAATTGAAGCTTTCGGCGAGCGCCACGCGGATATGCGGATCCTTGTCCTCGATGTTTTCGATGACCATGGTGCAGCCGATATCCTCGGCGCGCCTGACGGCATCGCGCAGCGTCAGATGCACGCGCTCGATCAGCTCCTCGCGAGCGCCGTCATTATTGTCGAGGTTGTTGTAGGACCATGAGGTGTAGGGACTGTGGACGACCATCTGCGTCGCGCCGATGGCGGCGCAGACATCGAGGCCCTGCAGCAGACGTCTGCTGACGACGGCGCGGATATCGGGATCTTCCGAGGCGATGGTGAAACCCCAGAACGGGCCGTGAATGCCGAGACGGCCGGCATGACCGTCGAGCAGCCGCCTGGCGCGGGCGGCGAGCGGCGTCCAGTCGCCGTTCAGGGTGTCGGCATCGACGAAGCTTTGCAATTCGAGATCGCGGGGCTTTTCGAAAAGCCAATCACGGTGAAGCTCGACTTCATCGAGCGTCACGGCGGCGCCGACGACGGGAAGAGAAGACATGGATGCGCTCCGTAAAGGTGAATGCGAGGGGGCGTGGAGGGCCGGAACAGCCGCCGCGTTCTATGAGCTCCTTCTGTGTCGGCGGTATTACAGGCGCAGCGCCCTCAAAGGGCGGCCGGGACGACCTAGCGCAATTGCCGCAGCCGCACAGGCCTTGCGAAAGCAACCCGCCACACCGATATCACCGCTCATCGGCTTCATGATGCATCGATGCGCGGGAAGCCTGGATCTTGGCGTCAGAGCCGGTGCCGTCGCGGAGACTGGCACGGCGATCCCGGCATCGGGCTGTTGCCAAAAGCGGCGCAAAGGCCTATCGGCTGCGCCCGCAAGAAAAAGAAAGAGACATGATGTCCAACTCATTTGTGAAAAAGCATGCCGAGAACGAGAAGCGATTTTTCGTCCTGGGCGACCGGATCGAACGGCGGCTTCGTCTCCGCGGAAATTGGCTCAACATCTTCGACGTCACCGTGCCGCCCGGCAGCCGGACGCCGAAACATGCGCATGCCAGTCCTGAGGTGTTCCGCATCCTGGAGGGGCGCCTGACGATCTGGCGTCTCACCGACAACGGTCCCGAAGAGATCGAGGCCGGAGCCGGAGACATCGTCACCATCGCGCCCTTCATGGTCCACGGCTACTCCAATCGCGGAACTGTCCCTGCGGTCTTTTCCGCGGTCGTCGATCGGGAGATGGCCGAATTCATCGAAGCGGAAGGCACGACCGAGCCACCGAAGTCCAGCCCTTCGGCTGAGACCATCGCCCGCATGACGGCGGCCGCCAATGCTTACGGGATCACCATCCTGGCGGCCTGACGGCGCAGGAGCAGTGATGCCGGAACGTTTCGAGCGATTTTCGGCATCACGCAGAAATGTCAGAAAACTCCCCAAAACTCTTGCCCAGAACACAGCGCCGCCGTTTTCGAAACTGTCATATCAGTGTGGTACAATGATTTTCGCCCGGCGCCTCTTGCGCCGGATCGGTTTCACCGCCAAAATTGCGCCATGCCTGACAGCGACCCATCCAGTACACGTTCCGCCCGTTCCAGCCGGGATCTCCCGGCCGAAGACGCGGGTGGCCATTGTAGACGGCGTCGCGATCTCCGCCGCGTCCTGGGCCTGTCACGACTTGCGCAGAAAGGGCCGCTTTCCGGAGCCTCGCCGCTGACAGCCCCCTTATGGCCGGCCTCCTCTTGCCCACGGCATATGAATTTCACTTCAGAGGAGTGGTCCTCCGTGACGACGACCGTGCCTCGCCGCGTCGCCTGATGAATGCGGCATTACAACCTCAACGAATAGGGTCCCTGTGTTTCTGGAAATTGGAATTGTGGCGTTTCTCACCATCCTGAATGGTGTGCTCGCCATGTCTGAACTGGCCGTCGTGTCTTCTCGAACGGCCCGCCTGAAGGTTCTCTCCGACAATGGAAGCAAGGGGGCAGCTCAAGCGATCAAACTTGCCGAAAACCCCGGCCGTTTTCTCTCGACCGTGCAGATCGGCATCACGCTGGTCGGCGTTCTCTCGGGCGCGTTCTCGGGAGCCACGCTTGGCGGCCGCCTGGCCGGATGGCTGGTGGCCCAGGGGATATCATCGGCGGCCGCTGACGCCATCGGCGTCGGTTCCGTCGTCGTGGCGATCACATATCTCTCCCTGATCGTCGGCGAACTTGTTCCAAAGCAGATCGCATTGCGGGAACCCGAAGCGGTTGCGGCAAGGGTCGCGCCGGCCATGGCGGTCCTTTCGAAGATCGCGCTGCCGCTCGTATGGCTGCTGAACGCCTCCGGAAATCTTGTCCTCAAGTTGCTCGGCCAAGCGGGAAAAGGCGGCGACAATGTCTCAGACGAAGAGATCAAGACCGTTCTGGCCGAGGCGCAGTCGGCCGGCGTGATCGAAAGCGAAGAGTCCGCGATGATCTCAGGCGTCATGCGGCTGGCGGACCGCACCGCCCGGGCGCTCATGACGCCTCGACGCGACGTCGAAATCATCGATATCGACGACAGCCTCGATGAAATTCGAACGCAGTTGCACCGGACGAAACGGTCGCGGTTGCCCGTTCGGAAAGGCAGCTCGGACGAGGTGATCGGCATCCTTCCGGTCAAGGACTTCTACGACGCCATGTCCGAACACGGCAGTGCCGACATCAAGGCTCTGACGCAGGATGTCCCGGTGGTTTCGGACCTTTCGACTGCCATCAATGTCATCGAAGCCATCCGGAAATCGCCCGTCCACATGGTCCTGGTTTTCGACGAGTACGGTCATTTCGAGGGGATCGTTTCATCAGGAGACATTCTGGAAGCGATCATGGGGGCTCTCCAGGAAGGCCCTGTCGATGAACAGGCCATCGCTCGCCGGGATGACGGTTCGTACCTCGTGTCCGGCTGGACGCCGATTGACGAATTCGCCGAGTTCTTGAACCTTAAGCTCGATGACGATCTCGAATATCAGACCGTGGCCGGCCTGGTGCTGGAAGAGTTGAAACATCTGCCGGAATTGGGCGAGAGCTTCACGAGGGATGGATGGCGCTTCGAAGTCATCGATCTCGACGGGCGGCGCGTGGACAAAATACTTGTGTCTGCTGATTGAACTCGACGGTCGCAACATCGACAAGATCCGCATCCACGACAGGGAAGATGTGGCCTGACAGCAGGAGTGAACCCCATGGCATGGTCCGCAAGCCAGTATGTGAAATTCGAGGATGAGCGCACAAGACCGGCGCGCGACCTTCTGGCGCAAGTGCCGTTGCAGAGCCTTCGCCGCGCCGTTGACCTCGGTTGCGGACCGGGCAACTCGACCGAACTGATCATCGACCGCTACGGGGCGGACGGCATCTCCGGCCTCGACAGCGATTTGAACATGCTGGAGGCAGCCCGCAAGCGGCTTCCGGGTACCGCCTTCGTCGAGGCGGATCTCGCCAGCTGGCAGCCCCAGGAACCGGCCGACCTGCTCTTTGCCAACGCCGTCTTCCAATGGCTGCCCGATCATGTCGATATCTTCGACCGGCTGATGGACGGGCTTTCTCCCGGCGGCGTACTTGCCGTGCAGATGCCCGACAATCTCGGCGAACCCTCGCATCTGGCGATGGAGGAGACCGCGCATGCCGGCCCCTGGAAGGCTGCCTTCGAGGCAAAGAGCGTGCGTCGCAAGGGACTACCTGCGCCGTCCACCTATTACTCCCGGCTGATCGCCAAAGCCTCGCGCGTCGATATCTGGCACACCATCTACAATCACCCGATGGCCGATGCGGCCGCGATCGTCGAATGGGTGAAGGGGACCGGGCTGATGCCCTATCTCTCCCATGCCGGTGATAGATATCGCGAGGCATTTCTCGCCGACTATCTCGAGCGGGTGGAAAGAGCCTATCCGAAACTGTCGGACGGGCGCGTGCTGCTCAGATTTCCAAGAATTTTCATGGTTGCCGTGAAGGCATAAACTCAATCGCGACCAATGGGCGCACGTTGCGGAAATCGACGCGCGCGCACTTCAAATTGATGTCAAACGCTTGTTATCGCTCGCCCTCATGGTGCTTGCGGCGAAACAGGCAGGCATTATAGTCGGCCGAAATCTCGGGAGATGACATCATGGACGCTGCCCCTACTCCACCGGTCACCCTCGTCATCTTCGGCGCCACAGGCGACCTGACGCGCCGCCTGCTGGTGCCGGCGATCATCAACCTGACGCGGAGCCGTCTCGTCGGCGAGGATCTCCACATTCTCGGCATCGGCATCGAGCAGGGCGACGACGAGTTCCTACGCGGGCGGCTCGACGATTTCCTGAGCCATCTGCACGGCGAAGAGCAAACGGTGAAGGATGAGGCGTGGGAGAGCCTGCGCCGGCGCATTTCCTATATGCCCGGGGATTTCACCAAGGATGAGATCTTCATCGAGATCGGCAGGCGGCTGGGGCCGAATGCCAATGCCGCCTTCTATCTTGCCGTGCCGCCGTCATTCTTCGGAACGATCGTCGAAAAGCTCGCCGCACATGGCCTGACCGACGAAAAGGACGGCACCTTCCGCCGGATCGCCATCGAGAAGCCGTTCGGCACCGATCTCGCTTCAGCGCAGGCTCTCAATGCACAGATCCTTGCTCAGGTTGCAGAAAGCCAAGTCTACCGGCTCGACCATTTCCTCGGCAAGGAAACGGTGCAGAACCTGATGACGGCGCGATTTGCCAACATGATCATCGAGTCCTTGTGGAACAGCCGCTACATCGACCATGTGCAGATCACTGCTGCCGAGATCGTCGATGTCGGCAGCCGCGGCAAATTCTACGATGCGACAGGCGCGCTGCGCGACATGGTGCCGAACCATCTCTTCCAGCTGCTGGCGATGATCGCCATGGAGCCGCCGAACAGCTTCGATGCCGAAGCGATCCGCAACGAGAAGAGCAAAGTGCTGAAAGCTCTGCGCATCTATACGCCCGAGGAGGCGAAGACGCACGGCGTACGCGGCACCTATGCGGCGGGTCCGCTCAACAGCGTCGAGCTTCCGGCCTTTCGCGACACCAAGGACGTCTCGCCGGACAGCCGGACGGAAACCTTCGTCGCCCTGAAACTCTATGCCGATACATGGCGCTGGGCCGGCGTGCCCTTCTACCTCAGGACCGGCAAGGCGCTGACAGCGCGCGATACCGAGATCGTCATCACCTTCCAGCCGGTGCCCTTCGCGCAGTTCCGCGAAACCGAAGTCAATCGCCGCCTGCCGCCGAACCGGCTGGTCATCCAGGTGCAGCCGGACGAGGGCATGAGCATGGAAATCTCGATCAAGTCGCCGGGACTTTCGGTCGATACCGTGCCTGTCTCGCTCGACTTCCGCTATGCTGACAAGTTCGATATCGGCAAGACGACCGGCTATGAGTCGCTGCTCTATGACCTCTTCATCGGCGACCAGACGCTGTTCCAGCGCGCCGACGGCATCGAGGCCGGCTGGGCGGCCGTCCAGCCCTTTCTCGACATTTGGAGCAAGGATGCGGCCACGCCCGACGCCTACGCGCCGGGCAGCATGGGGCCGGCCTGCGCCGATGAGCTTATCCAGCGCGACGGGCGGCAGTGGCATGAACTCGGCGTTGTGCTGCATCGAAGCGAAGAGAACGGCAAATAACGCCGTTCTCCCCGCCGCTCTCAGTTTCCGCTGTTGTCCGGGCAGGCAGGATTGACGGAGGCGCCGCTATTGCCGCCCTGCGTGGCAAGAGCGCCACGGGCCTTGCGCGGCGGGCAGCGCGCCCAATCGACGGGGCCGCTTAATGGTTCACTGCCGACGCTGCCCGTTTCGAACGAGTCGAGCGGGATCGTCAGTCCGCTTTGCGTTTCGGCTCCCGGCGCGGTGCCGAGCGGCGGCGTGCCGTCGAAACGACCGCTGGCGTCCATGCCCATGTTCGACTGGGCAAGAACCGGGGCTGAGAGGCTAAGGAGAGCGATCGAAGTTGCTGCAATCAACCTGCGCATGATGCTGTTCCTCCTGGTTTCAACGATGCGATAATAACAGCAATTCGATCTCCGTGGTTCCCCATGGAGCAGGCCGGACGATCAAAGTTTGGCGATTGAATATGGTCCTTGCGGCGGCGGTGCTTCCAGCTCAGCCGCACCAGCGCGACAGGATGTTTTCGAGGCCAGTCGGATAGAGTTCCATGCGGGCGTCACGCAGCATATCGCGGCCAAACCAGCGCGCTGTCGCTGCGGTCTCATCGAGTTCGGAGTAACGGATTTCATCGCGCTCGTAGAGCGATGAATCGACCAGTTCGATATCGGCGGCGAAGATGAATTCATGACCGGTCGCGCCGTGATGCTCGAAGATGTTTTCGAGAAGGTGCCACGGACCGACGATACGGATTGCCGTCTCCAACTCCTCCCTGAATTCGCGGTGCAGGGCCTCTTCGCGAGTTTCGCCGAATTCGATCGAGCCGCCCAGCGGGCGAACACCTTTGATGAGGCCGCGGTCATCCTCCACCTCCGCGGCGAGCAGCCGATCTTCCCGCCAGGCAAGACCGATCACCTTCACTCTGATCTGCTGCGGCGGGCGCCAGACCGTCATGCGGTTCCCTTCTACGCGGAAAAATAGAAAGCCCCGCAGCGAATACCACGAGGCCTTTCTGTTCCGCCGCCGTTTAGACGAACTGGCTGAGGCCGGGAACGGAAGCGACCACCTCGTCGACGACCTCCTCGCCGGCGTATTGCTTGGCAATGGCGATGGTTTCCTTGGCAAGCGAAGTGATCTCGCCCATGCCGAGGCCCTCGCCCATCAGCTGCTGGCCGAGGCCCATGATGCCGCCGCCGCCGAGCGCGCTCATCAGCCCGCCGAGGAGACCGCCGCCGCCGGCACCTGCGCCGTTGAACTGGGCGACGAGATCGGCGCCGCCGGGGATCGCCTCGATCATCCGGGCGACAGGACCGTCGGCAGCTTCGCGCTGCAGGAAGCCGAGCATCATGCCGAGCGCCTTTTCGGCCAGATCCGGCGCGATACCTACGCGATCAGCGATCTGAGTCACAATTTCATTCATCGTCAGCCTCCTTATTATTTTGACGTTAACGTCAACGTTAATCGAGATTCGGCCGCAACTCAAGCGGCCCATCCGGCCAGCACATTGTCCGGTTTCGCTATCAATGCAACCAGTTGTTCGCATCCGCCTCCCTGCTTATAACAGAGAAACAATGGTTCGATGAAGGCGGCGGAAGAACCCATGCCTTTCGACACAAGCGGCGTAGGCCGAGGGAGACATTCCGAATGCTCGAGGAAGGTAAGATTTTCATCGGCGCGAGCCGCAATCCCGATGACAGCATCAACAAGCCGGAATATCTCGACCTGAAATTCGGCAACCGTCACGGCCTCGTCACCGGCGCCACCGGCACCGGCAAGACGGTGACGCTGCAGGTGCTGGCGGAAGGCTTCTCCCGCGCCGGCGTCCCGGTCTTTGCCGCCGATATCAAGGGCGACCTTTCCGGCATCGCCGCCAAGGGCGAGACCAAGGATTTCCTGACCAAGCGCGCCGAGCAGATCGGTTTTGCCGATTACGAATTCGACCAGTTTCCGGTCATTTTCTGGGATCTGTTCGGGCAGAAGGGCCATCGGGTGCGCACCACCGTCGCCGAAATGGGACCGCTGCTGCTCGCCCGGCTGATGGATGCCTCGGAGCCGCAGGAAGGCGTCATCAACATCGCCTTCAAGATCGCCGATCAGGCCGGGCTGCCGCTGCTCGACCTCAAGGATTTCACGTCGCTGCTCAATTATATGGGCGAGAACGCCAGTGAGCTTTCCAGCCAATACGGCCTGATCTCCAAGGCTTCGGTCGGCTCGATCCAGCGGGCGCTGCTCGTTCTTGAGCAGCAGGGCGCCGAGCACTTCTTCGGCGAGCCGGCGCTGAAGATTACCGACATCATGCGCACCAGCAATAACGGCTACGGCCAGATCTCGGTGCTTGCCGCCGACAAGCTGATGATGAACCCGCGCCTCTACGCCACTTTCCTGCTCTGGCTGCTCTCCGAGTTCTTCGAGGAACTGCCGGAAGTGGGCGATCCGGAAAAGCCGAAGCTGGTCTTTTTCTTCGACGAAGCGCATCTGCTCTTCAACGACGCGCCGAAGGTGCTCATCGAACGCGTCGAGCAGGTGGTCCGGCTGATCCGCTCCAAGGGCGTCGGCGTCTATTTCGTGACGCAGAACCCGCTCGACGTGCCGGAAACGGTGCTTGCCCAGCTCGGCAACCGCGTCCAGCATGCGTTGCGCGCCTATTCGCCGCGCGAGCAGAAGGCGGTGAAGACGGCAGCCGACACGTTCCGCCCGAACCCGGCCTTCGATTGCGCCACCGTCATCACCACGCTCGGCACCGGCGAGGCGCTGGTCTCGACGCTGGAGGCCAAAGGCGCGCCATCGATCGTCGAGCGCACGCTGATCCGCCCGCCTTCAGGCCGCGTCGGCCCGCTGACGGATCCAGAACGTCAGCAGATCATGGACAGGAGCCCGGTTCTCGGTGTCTACGACGAAGACGTCGACCGCGAATCCGCATTCGAGATTCTCGCGGCCCGAGCAAAGAAGGCAGCGGACGCCGATGCCGCCAAGCGGGCGCAGGACGACGCGGCCCAGCAACAGTCGGGCAGCACCACCTCAGGCTGGACAATACCGGGCTTCGGCGGCGATGACGACAGCCAGCAAGGCCGCGGACAATCACGCGGCCGGGCTTCCGGTTATCAGCGCGAGACGGTGATGGAGGCCGCAATGAAGAGCGTGGCGCGCACGGTGGCGACCCAAGTCGGCCGGGCGCTGGTGCGCGGGATATTGGGAAGCTTGAAACGGTAGGGTCACGATCTGAATTGTTTCGGGAACCGGTTCTCCGTACAGGCCGGCGCCCCCTCATCCGCCTGCCGGCACCTTCTCCCCGCTGGGGAGAAGGGAAGCAAGCCGCAAGGCGCCGAATTGGCGATAGGTGGGTTTAATAACGGCAGAACAGCGCCGCATATCTCTCCTCCCCTCGGGGAGAAGATGCCGGCAGGCAGATGAGGGGGCTCCGAACTCCCACTTTTCCGTCGCCATGATGTGAGGCTGACAAGATCATATCTACCACCTGAATACCTGCCGTGCCTTGAACCCGACGCCTTTCTTCCCTAGATTCCTCACCATCGACCATTTCAACAGGATGTGTGCAGCAATGGATTTCAACCCAATCGCAAAGCCGGTTCGCCTTGCCAACGGGGAAATCCATATCCATGCCTGCCTCCATCACCCTCTCGCACATTTCATGGGCCGCGCCTGACGGGCGGTCGCTTTTTTCCGATCTCGACCTGAGCTTCGGGACCGAACGCACCGGCCTCGTCGGACGCAACGGCGTCGGCAAGACGACGCTGCTCAAGCTCGTCTCCGGCGATCTCCGGCCGCAGTCGGGAACGATAGCCGTCGGCGGCAGCCTCGGTGTGCTGCGTCAAAGCGTTCAGGTCGCGGCCGATGAAACCATCGCCGATCTCTTCGGCGTGGCCGGGGCGCTTGAACTTCTTCATCGTGCGGGAACCGGCGCGGCAACGGCCGACGAGCTCGCCTCGGCGGATTGGATGCTGGAGACGCGCATTGCTGCCGCACTCAATCGCACCGGGCTCGACGCAGAACCACAGACGCCACTTGCCGCACTTTCCGGCGGGCAGCGCACACGCGCCGGGCTTGCCGCCCTGATCTTCGCCGAGCCGGATTTCCTGTTGCTCGACGAACCCACAAACAATCTCGACCGCGACGGCCGCGAGGCCGTGATCGCGCTGATATCGGGTTGGCGGGCAGGTGCGATCATCGTCAGCCATGATCGGGAACTGCTCGAAAACGTTGACGCGATCGTCGAGCTGACGTCGCTCGGCGCCGCGCGCTACGGCGGCAACTGGAGCCATTATCGCGAACGCAAGGCTCTCGAGCTTGCGGCCGCCGAGCACGATCTTGCCGATGCCGAAAGGCGCATGGCGGAGGTTGCCAGGAAGGCGCAGGCGACGGTGGAGCATCAGGCGCATAGGGACCGCGCCGGGCGTAAAATGGCCGCCAAGGGCGGTATCCCCCGCATCATGCTCGGCGGCATGAAGGAGCGGAGCGAAACGACAGGCGGCGACAATGCCCGCCTTGCCGAACGCCGGCGCACCCAGGCACTGGAAGAGGCAAAGGCAGCACGCGAAAAGATCGAGATCCTCCAGCCGCTCTCGGTGAAATTGCCGCCGACCGGATTGCCCGCCAACAAGATGGTACTGAAAATGGATGGCGTGACGGCGGGTTATCAGCCGGGCGATCCTATCATCCGCGATCTCTCTTTTGACATGACGGGACCGGAGCACATCGCCGTCAGCGGCAGCAACGGCTCGGGCAAGACGACACTGCTTTCGCTTGTCACCGGCGAACTGAAGCCCTGGGCCGGCACCGTCGGCGTCATGACCGCTTTCGCGATGCTCGATCAGACGGTGAGCCTCCTCGATCCGTCAGCTTCGATCCGCGATAATTTTCGCCGGATCAATCCGCAAGCCGACGAAAATACCTGCCGGGCAGCCCTCGCCCGTTTCATGTTCAGGGCCGATGCCGCGCTGCAGGTGGTCTCGACTGAGCGGCGGGCAATTGCTGCGCGCCGGCCTCGCCTGCACGCTCGGCGCAGCACCCCCGCCGCTTCTGATCCTCGACGAGCCGACCAATCACCTCGATATCGATTCGATCGCCGCGGTCGAAGCCGGACTGCGGGCCTATGACGGCGCACTGCTCGTCGT
Source organism: Rhizobium sp. BR 249 (assembly GCF_047445895.1). Taxonomy (NCBI): domain Bacteria; kingdom Pseudomonadati; phylum Pseudomonadota; class Alphaproteobacteria; order Hyphomicrobiales; family Rhizobiaceae; genus Rhizobium; species Rhizobium sp. BR 249. The sequence goes on from NZ_JARWKX010000021.1 coordinate 82,867, forward strand.
CAGCCACGACGAGACGTTCCTTGAGAACATCGGGATAACGCGGCGGCTGGGACTGCACGGCGCCGGGCCGGCCGGATAATTCCGGCTCATGCCCGTTGCGTGCTTCGACCGCGGCGGTTGCTGCGAACGGCGACGATCAACGCCGTTGCACAGATCAGGAGTTCCAGGCCGAAAGTCCAGTGCAGCATGAAACTGACGACCCAGTTGCCGTAGGTCGCAGGCACCGTCGTCAGTTCGAATTTCGTCCAATCGAAGGGTGCCAGCCAGAACAGCGGCGCGGCGACGGTATCCATGACCATGTGGAGCATGACGCCCATGAAAAAGACGGCGGCCACGGGAATCCACCGTGGCACCAACCGCCCCACCGCGGGCAGAATTACAGCGGCGAGAGCGAGCCAAAACAGCGGCCAGTGGGTGACATAATCGTGATGGTGAACTTTTCCGCCGGTCAGAAAGAAATAGACCATGTCGAAATCCGGAAGCACGCTGCCGACCAATGCGGCGGTCATGATGCCGGATGCTTTGGATCGCTGCCGCGCGGCGCTCCCCAGAATGTAACCTGCAGGCAAATGAGCAATGAGCATGCGTCTGATCTCCCGATCGGCCCCCGAGAATCGTCTATGCATGATTTATGGCTGGAAATCGGCGCGTATGCGGTTCTCTTGTCTCTTCTTGCGGGCAATGTTATTTCAATGTCCTACAACTCTTTCGAGAAAGGAGGATCACGCCATGCAATATTATTTCCGGTTTAATCGCCAGCGTGGTCCCGTCAACGCCCTGCAGATGCGTTTGCAGGGCTGACCAGAGACCGTTCCCGATATCTCTTCCTGGTCTGCCCTTCGTGGCCAATGCGGCGCCGTACAGCTTGCAGCGCGCATTCCTTTGATTTTCCAGCCCCGATACCGCGCAATTCCGTGACGGCTGAGTGCCCCGGATCGCGCGCTTCCCGGCCAAGACCAGAGAACGATCATGACTCTCATCAATATCCGCAATCTCGGCGTGACGCTGGGCAATCCCTTGTTTTCCAAACTCAATCTCGTCGTCAATTCAGGCGACCGCATCGGCCTCGTGGCGGCCAACGGGCGGGGGAAATCGACGCTGCTTGCCTGTATCACCGGCGCATTGGAGCCGACCGAGGGCGAGATCACCAAAGCACGCGGGCTGACCATCGGTCATGTCGCGCAGAACGTGCCGCCCGGGCTTTTCGACACGCCGTTCTATGAGGCGGTGCTGCAGACGCTGCCGGCCGATCAGGCCGAAAGCGAAGCCTGGCGCGTCGACGTGGTGCTGGAATCGCTCGATGTGCCCGAAGCGATGCGCAGCCGGCCGCTCAAGCATTTGAGCGGCGGATGGCAACGGCTCGCCCTGCTTGCCCGCACCTGGGTTACCGAACCCGACGTGCTGCTGCTCGACGAGCCGACCAACCATCTCGACCTCGAAAAGATCGCCCAGCTGGAAGGCTGGCTGAATGCGCTGCCGCGCGACGTGCCGGTCATCCTCTCCAGCCACGACCGCGCCTTTCTCGATGCGACGACCAACCGGACCCTGTTCCTGCGGCCGGAACAATCGCCGATCTTCGCCCTGCCCTATACACGCGCGCGCACAGCCCTCGACGAGGCCGACGCCTCCGAAGCCAAACGATACGAACGCGACATGAAGACGGCTGAGCAACTGCGCAAGCAGGCAGCCAAGCTCAACAATATCGGCATCAACTCCGGCAGCGATCTGCTCGTCGTCAAGACCAAGCAACTCAAGCAACGGGCCGAAAAGCTGGAGGATGCGGCAAAACCCGCCCATCTCGAGCGCTCGGCCGGGGCGATCCGGCTTTCCAATCGCGGCACGCATGCCAAGGTGCTGGTGACGCTTGAGGATGCGGCGGTGACGACGCCTGACGGAACGCTGCTGTTCAAGACCGGCCGGCAATTCATCTGCCAGGGGGACCGCATCGTGCTGCTCGGCCTCAACGGCGCCGGAAAGTCGCGGCTGGTGTCGATGCTGAAGCAGGCAATCGAAGGACCGGAAACGGGGCGGGACGGCATCAAGGCGACGCCTTCGGTCGTTCTTGGCTACGGCGACCAAGCGCTTGCCGATCTTGCCGATACCGATACGCCGATCGGCACGATCATCCGCCGCTTCGATGTCGGAGACCAGCGGGCGCGGGCCTTGCTCGCCGGAGCCGGGATGACGATCGACATGCAGGCCAAACCGATCGGCCAGCTTTCCGGCGGCCAGAAGGCGCGGCTCGGCATGCTTGTGCTCAGGCTGACGGAACCGAATTTCTATCTGCTCGACGAGCCGACCAACCATCTCGATATCGAGGGGCAGGAAGCGCTGGAGAGCGAACTGATGGCGCACGAGGCGAGCTGCCTGCTGGTCTCGCACGACCGCAGTTTCGTGCGGGCGGTGGGAAACCGGTTCTGGCTGATCGAGAAGAAACGGCTGGTGGAGGTGGAGAACCCGGAGGGGTTCTTTGCTTCGGTTGCCGGGTGATGGATTGACTGGAAAGTGATTGTCGCTGGGTGCCGTGCAGCCCCCTCATCCGCCTGCCGGCACCTTCTCCCCGCTGGGGAGAAGAGGAATCGAGAGGTCGCGGCATAACCCCTTCTCCCCAGCGGGGAGAAGGTGGCGGCAGCCGGATGAGGGGCTAACGGCACGCCGCCAACAATATGCCCAAACACCTACCGCTTCGGCGCCACCAGGCAGAAGAAAGCACCCTGCGGGTCTGTAGCCTGAATGATCCAGCTGCCGCCGGGGACTTCCATCGGGCCGTTGACGACTTTGCCGCCGCCTGACGTGACGCGCTCTATCGCTGCATCGATGGCCGGTACGTTGAAATAGTAGCACCAGAAGGTCATCGGCATTTCCGCAGGCTTGGTCATCATGCCGCCGATCTGCCTCCCGCCGTGCGAGAAGAGATGATAGACGCCCATCGGACCCATGTCGAAATCGCTGTCCTTCTTCCAGCCGAACAGCCTGGAATAGAAGGCCATCGCCTCCTCCCCATTACCGGCGTAGAGTTCGTGCCAGCCGATGTTGCCGGGCGCGTCGAAGGCCAGTTCCGGCCAGGTTTGTTCCATCGGCGCCGGCGTCATGATGCAGAGCACCGCGCCATGGGGATCGGCCACGACGGCGAAGCGGCCGATGGTCGGGATATCCTCCGGCGGACGACGGACCGAACCGCCATTGGCGGCAAAATCCCTGGCCGACTGGTCGACGTCGTCGACGCCGACATAACCCGTCCAGTTCGGGGGAATGCCCTGCCCCTCCAGTTCGGCCGGAAATTCCATCAAGCCGGCGACGCCAATGCCGTTCGCCTCGAAGATCGTATAGGTGGGCATGCCCTCGACCTTCATTTCGGAGGTCGTCCAGCCGACGACCGAACTGTAGAATTTCGCGGCGGCTGACGTGTCGGGGGTCATCAGCTCGCACCAGATGAATTTTCCATGCGTCTCGGACATCAAACTCTCCCATTTTTCGACGTTTGGCGCGATCGTTGTCAGATCTTGCGGGCGTAATGCGCTTCCATGAACTGCTTCCACGAGCCGTCGGCCTGCCTGACGCTGGACGTGAAGGTACGGTGATCGGCATCGACGAAGGTGATGCTTTCGCGGTAATCGGCGAGCCCATCGCCACTGAAATCGGGGCCTGTGGTATAGAGATCGAGCACGTTGCCGGATGCATCGACCTCGCCTTCGTAGACCCACATAAAGTCCATCATGCTGCCGATCCAGCTTCCGACATATTTGCCTTTCTCGGCGTTGTAGCCGAGCGTCAGGACGGTGGTGGCCTCCTTGCCATCGGGCATGCGGCCGCTCCCTTCGGCAACGAACCAGATGCCGTGCAGCGAGCGGACGGTTTCCATCCAATCGCCGCCGCCCGTCATGTCGGGTGCGGTGACCGTCCATGTCCCGAGCAGTCTTTCCAGGAAAGAATGTTCCTTCAGCACTTCAGCAGTCTTCATCATCCTTCTCCCTTGGCTGATGCTGGCGTTTGTTTTTCGCCTTGCCGAGAGCATAAGGCGTCCGAAAAACGCTGCGGGCCTTTCGGCATCATGCTCCGGCTCAGTGACAGCAGGATGGCGCCTTCTGGGCCTCCTCATATTCGTCATGGCGGCGCACGAAGTTCATCGTGCTGTCCTCGTTACGGCCTTTCGGAGCGCGGTCGAGGATCATCAGCGTGCCGATCAGTTCTTCCGGCCCGCGGGCATAGCTCGAATAGGTATGGAAGACCTCGCCCTTTTCGTTTCGGTAGAAAGCGCTGAGGCCCGGCAGCTCGTCATGGGCATCAGCCGGTTCCATCGGAGTGAAATTGTAAAAGACTTTGTCTTTGGCAAGATCCTCCGGGCTGAAAGAAACGTGATAATCGAAATTGAAATCGCTGCCGAAGGAGGAGACCCAGGGAAATTTCCACCCCATGCGCCGTTTGTAGGCAGCGATCTTGTCCAGCGGCGCGCGTGAAACGGCGACCCAGGTGACGTCGTGATGGTTCAGATGCGGCAGGGCGCCATCGACGTGATCCGACAGGAAGGAGCAGCCGGTGCAGCCGGCATCCCAATCCGGACCAAGCATGAAATGGTAGATCAGCAACTGGCTGCGGCCCTCGAAGAGATCGGCGAGCGACTTCTTCCCTTCGGACGTTTCGAAGACGTAGTCCTTATCGACCTTCACCCAGGGCAACGCCAAGCGCGCGGCATTGATGCTGTCGCGCAGCCTCGTCGCTTCCTTTTCCTTCAACAGCAGGGCGCGGCGAGCCTCGAGCCATTGCTCGCGGGAAACAACCTCATTCTGCATGGGATGCGCCCTCCTCCGGCGCTGGCCGGTCAAGCCGGCTCATCTCCTTCTCCTTGACTAAATAGATTGATATCAATAGAAATTGAGCATGTCAAATTCGAGCGAGATTCCCTTTTCCACGACGCTGATGGTGCGCGACACCTGCCTCTGCCTGCATGTGCAGCGGGCCGCCCGCGCGCTTGCGCGGCTGTTCGACGATGCGTTGAGACCAGTCGGGCTGACGAACGGACAATTTTCCCTGATGATGTCGCTGAACCGGCCGGAGCCGCCGCCAATGGGGCCGGTCGCCGCCCTGCTCGCCATGGACCAGACGACCTTGACGGCCGCCCTGAAGCCGCTTCAGCGCAGAGGCTGGGTGAAGGTGATGGAAAACCCTAGAGACAGGCGCGGCCGGCTGCTCAGCCTGACGGCCGAAGGCAAGGATGTGCTCGCAAAAGCGCTGCCGATCTGGAAAAGCACACATGCGGCGATCGACGGCAAGCTGCCAGACACCGCGCGGCTGCGACAGGATCTGCAGGCATTGTCATAGATGTCAGGCGAAATATCGAAAGCGGCGGCTTATCGGCAACAGCCAAACAAGGCTTACACGCAACCTTTTTTCACGCTGATCCCGCAATCTCGGATTGCGCCGTCCGGCGGGAAACGCGGCAGCCGATCGGCTGCCGCGTTTTAGAACAGATCAGGCAACCGTGACCGGAACTTCGGTCGAAGTGCGCATGGCATGGCTGTACGGGCAGACGATATGGGCTGCAGCGGCGAGCTTTTCGGCCGTTTCGCGGTCGACACCGGGAATATTGACCGTCAGCGCCACTTCGATGCCGAAGCCGCCGCCATCTTCACGCGGGCCGATGCCGACCTTGGCGGAGACCGTCGTGTCCTCGGGAATCTTGACCTTCTGCTGGCCCGCGACAAATTTCAGGGCACCGAGGAAGCAGGCGGAGTAGCCGGCGGCAAAGAGCTGTTCGGGATTAGTGCCGGTCGCGCCGTCGCCGCCGAGCTCCTTCGGGACGGTCAGCGTCACGTCCAGAACGCCGTTGTCGGAAACGGCGCGGCCTGCGCGGCCGCCGGTGGCAGAGGCTTTGGTCGTATAGAGAATAGGCATGACGATCTCCTTTGGTTGACCCAACGATGGGGTTGGATTTTTAGTATCGCACAATTAAATTGTACGCAAGTGAATTTTGCAAATTGCATTTCGAAATCGGAAAGAGGACAATCGGCGCCTCGGGGATGACGGATATGAAAGCGCAGACGAAAAAGACGATGGAGATACCGCAGGAGGAAAAGCGGCTGGAAAAGCAGCTGTGTTTCGCAGTCTATGCGACGGCGCATGCTTTCACCCGCGCCTACAAGCCTATTCTGGAGAGGGTCGGCCTTACCTATCCGCAATATCTGGTGATGCTGGTGCTCTGGGAACGCAGCGAACTGCCGGTGAAGACGATCGGCGAACAGCTGGACCTCGATTCCGGCACGCTATCGCCGCTCTTGAAACGGCTGGAGCAAAGCGGCCTCATCAAGCGCATCCGCGACCTGCGCGACGAACGGCAGGTGATCGTGTCGCTGACGCCGAAGGGTCAGGCGATGAAGGGAGAGATCGATACGATCATGACGGCGATCGGCGAAGCCGTAGGCTGTACGCTGGAGGAAATGGCAGGGATGCGCGACATGCTGCATCGGCTGCGGGACAATCTCGGTCGGGCCGGCACGGGCGGCGGCGGCTGAAGGCAGCGCCGGAGACAATCCTATCGGTGGTCAGGGTCGCCGTGAAGGCGATTTGGCCGGCGACCGCCGCTTCTTTGCGGGCGCCGTTTCGGGTTCGGCCTCGGCTGCCTGCTGCAGGCGCAGCGCTCTCAGCTTCTCCGTCTTCTTCTCGCGGGCCGAGGCCTCGGCCTCGATGATGGCGCGCGCCGTGTGATCGGTGGCCTCCGCCTTGTCGCGAGGCGAAAGCTTGGCGGGATTGAAGAATTCTCCCTTGGTGGCGGTCATGTGCCCCTTTCTGAGGTGATGGCAATGCTTCAGCCATTACTCCGCGCGTGAAAAACCATAATTCCACGGTCGACCGTCGCTCCGCGGTTGACCGTGATTCCACGGTCGGGATTAGCGGGCGCGGAGGGTCTTCTTCGGTGCCGGCAGCAGGCCTTCACGCTGCATCTGCTTGCGGGCGAGCTTGCGCTGGCGGCGAATGGCCTCGGCCTTTTCACGAGCGCGTTTCTCGGACGGCTTTTCAAAAGCGCTGCGCGCCTTCATTTCCCGGAACAAGCCTTCCCGCTGCATCTTCTTCTTGAGCACGCGGAGCGCCTGATCGACATTGTTATCCCTGACGAGTACCTGCAAAACGATATCCTTCCTGTTGGCGATAAGGCCGCGCTATCAATAATGAAATCATGATCTTCTGCTCGAAAGCTTCAGGATCGGCTCGGCGGTCAAAATAAAAAGGCCGGGCGTGGACCCGACCTCTTACAGTCACTCAGCCCGCTGCTGGTAGGTGCTCAGCACGGACAAAAGACAAATCATGCGGCCTGAAGGTTATCAGCCGAATTCTTGCCGGACCTCTTATCGCGGACGAGATCGTAGCTGACCTTCTGGCCTTCGGTGAGTTCCCGCATACCGGCGCGCTCAACCGCCGAGATATGGACGAAAACGTCCGTGGAACCATCATCGGGCTGGATGAAGCCATAGCCCTTGGTGCCATTGAACCACTTGACGACGCCTGAATTCATAACGATCTCCTTATCAACCGTTTAAGTGCAGCCGGGGCAGGATGTCCGCCGGCAATATCGATGTTGAGACGAGATCTGACGAAGCGCTTCAGCGCAGCGCGTGGACAAAGGTCACAAGCAATATTCGATACGCCCCATGTAGGTCATTCATCGAATTAAGCAATGCTATTTCGAAAATAAAATCGTCGGCAGACGGATGGAGGACAGCGCTTGTCAGCGGAAAATCGGGCGAGACGGCCGGATCGCGGCCGCCTCGGCGACATTTTACTGCCAGACGACGATCGGCGCTTTTGTCGGGACTCGATCGTAGAGATCGATGATATCCTGGTTCATCAGCCGGACGCAGCCTGATGAAACGGCCTTGCCGATCGAGCGCCAGTCCGGATTGCCGTGCAGGCGGTAGAGCGTATCCTCTCCATTCGAGAAGATGTAGAGCGCGCGGGCGCCGAGCGGGTTCTTCAGGCCCGGCTCCATGCCGCCGTTCTCGATCGAATATTTGACGAGCTCCGGCTGGCGGGCGACCATCTCGTTCGGCGGCTTCCAGCGCGGCCATTTCTGACGCCACTGAATGACGCCAGAACCCTGCCAGGCGAAACCTTCGCGGCCGATGCCGACGCCGTAGCGCATCGCCATGCCGTCCCTCTCGACGAGGTAGAGGAAACGCGACGGAGTATCGACGACGATGGTGCCGGGAGGCTGCCCGGTGGGGTCGACGACCCGCTGGCGATAATAGCGCGGATCGATCTGCTCGTAGGGCACGGCGGGGATGAGGAAGCCGCCGTCTTCGACGGGACCGTACATGACGGCAAGCTCGGCGTCGCTCGGCACGCTCGACGTCCCCATGGACTGGAACAGGCGAACGGGCGAGCGGTAGATGATCCTCGTATCGCCTGACGTCACCGTGTTGGCCGAGGAGGCGCAGCCTGTGAGCGCGGAGGCCGCGGTCAGCGCGGACAAGGAAAGAAAATTGCGGCGGGAGAGATGTCTATCGAAGCTCATGACGCGGGACTGAGTTCCTGTTGATGCGAAAGCCGAACGAAGCACCTGATAACCGGTGATTCGTCCAATGCCGATAACGACAAGAAAAGATCTATCGGCTTGCGCCAAATAAACCATAGCTTCACGCAGACGTGTCCGGCCGCAGGCGGACAAATGGGTAGCGCTGTTGCAGCGCTACATCACAACGATCTCGGCCTTGGCGGGAACGCGGTTATAGAGATCGATGACATCCTGATTGAGCATGCGCACGCAGCCCGATGAAGTGGCCTTGCCGATCGACTGCCAGTCGGGCGTGCCGTGGATGCGGTAGAGCGTATCCTGGCCGTCCTTGAAGATATACATGGCGCGCGCACCGAGTGGATTTTGAAGGCCCGGATTCATGCCGCCGTTTTCCGCTGCGAAAGGACGAACCTCGGGCTGGCGCGAGACCATTTCCACCGGCGGCGTCCAGCGCGGCCATTTCTGCTTCCACTGAATGACGCCGCGGCCGGACCAGGCGTAACCGTCACGTCCGAGGCCGACGCCGTAGCGCATCGCCTTGCCGTTGCCCTCGACGAAATAGAGGAACCGCGACTTGGTATCGATGACCACGGTGCCGGGGCGCTCGGTCGTTTGATAATCGACTTCCTGGCGCAGGAACTGCGGCTGCACACGGCTGACCGGGATCGACGGCAGGGTGAAATCCTCGTCGCGCTGTTCGCCATACATCGCCGCATGCACGGGATTGGAGACCGGCAGGCCGTAGGTCTGATGGAACTGGGTCTTGTAGAGTTCACGCGTCTGCGGCACCGGCTGATCGGGAATCGGCCGCACCCGGCGCGGATCGACACCCGGCGGCTGATAGAACACCGGCGAGGTTTCCTGCACGAAGCGGGCGGGCGAATCGGCGGCGACATCGGGAACGAGGATGTTGCAGCCGCTCAGCGACGCGACAACCATCACAAGCCCGGCAATCGGGAAAACCCGGCGCAGAAAATTCATGGAACCACCCTTATCAACGATCGGCGAGACAGCGATATCTGTCCCGACGATGGCATCCGCGGCTGGCGTGAGGCTTGTGTTGAGGCGGAAAGAGCAAGATCAGGAAACAATGAACCCGCCGTCGCTGTCAGCGGAGGCGGGTTCACAGGATCAATCATCCATTACGCCCGGCCCGGCCGGCAAGCTCACGCCGCCACTCCATGGAAGAACCGGATGCTCTGCTCGATCTCGGCCGGCAGCGCCGAGGTGTGATTGCCGGCGACGGTGTCGGTTTCGATATGGATGCCGGCGGCGCGGGCGCGCCGAGCAAGCAGATCGGCGCGGTCGTTGAAATGGGCCTCTTCGGTGCCGTGGACGACACGGACCGGGCATTTGAAGCTATGGGCATAACACAGCGCCGAACGCACTTCGAATTCGTGCGTATCGCTGTCGTCGAAGCGGATGTCCTCGGGATAGCGATTGAAGAAGCGGAAGGCGTTCGGATTGCCGGAAATCGGCGCGGCGGCGCGGAATTTATGCGTGCTCATCGCCGCCAGCATGGTCAGCGTGCCGCCAATGCTATGGCCGGCGATGAAGACGCGCTGAGAATCGACGCCCGGCAGGTGGGCCAGGCGCTCGGTGGCGGCGAGAACGTCGTCGACCTCGTCGTAGAAGCCTGAGAAATTGCCCATCTGGCCGTTTTCGCCGCGCAGCGACGGCATCATCACGACATAACCGGCATCCATATAGGGCTTCATCAGCTGCCAGTGGCCGACACCCATGGCATTGCCGCCGTGGAGGAAAAGCACGGCGGGCTTGGCCGTGCGCTCGCGCTTGTATTTGGACACCCAGGCCGCCAGTTCGAGTTCGCCTCCGTAACCGGAGCGGTAGAAGATCTTGTCAGCGTCGGCGGGCGCATTCAACGGTTCGTACTTGTCGGGCGCCGGCCCCTTTTTCAGCAGCTTCGTGTGGAAATGGCGGCGGACCGCGGCGTAGTCGTGCTTGGCAAGGCGCGGCTCGTCCGGGACGTCGAAAGCCGCCGCGATGCGCGGCAGGACGAGCGCGCCGGCGAGACCGGCCAGCACGGCGCGGCGTTGGCGGAAAAAGGAATTTTGTTCATGCGAGCTCATAACGCAGCACCCAAATCATCTCCCCGGCCCCACAAGATTTGCACCGGAAGAGCGATGCCGCCAATACACATCCTGTTGAAAATATCGCACTGCGGCATTGTCGCGCAGGGGATGCCTATTCATTCCGACTTGGCGTCGATCATGGCGATCAACGTGCGCAGCCTGTCGGCCTCGTATGAAGGCTTGTCGGGACGAAGACGGGCGATGCGGGGAAAGCGCATCGCGACGCCCGATTTGTGCCGCGTCGAACGGTTGATGCCTTCGAAGGCCACTTCGACGACGAAGCCGAAATCCTTGTCGGCACGCACGGCGCGCACCGGGCCGAAGCGCTCGGTGGTATTGTTGCGCACGAACTTGTCGAGCAGCTCCAGTTCGGCATCGGTGAAACCGAAATAGGCCTTGCCGACGGGGACCAGCTGTTCGCCGTCCTCATCATCGGCCCAGACGCCGAAGGTGAAATCGGAATAATAGCTGGAGCGCTTGCCGTGGCCGCGCTGGGCATACATCAGCACCGCATCGACATTAAAGGGATTGCGCTTCCACTTGAACCAAGGCCCCTTCATGCGGCCGGCCTGGTAGATGCTGTCGCGACGCTTGATCATCACGCCCTCGATGACGGGATCGGGCGGGGCGGCGCGCAGATCGTCGAGCTCTTGCCAGGACGAAAAGGGAACGAGCGGCGACAGATCGAAACGGTCGTGGGGCGCGCGCTCGATGATCTCAGCCAGGCGGTCGCGGCGATCGACATAGGTGCGGCCGCGGACATCCTCCTCGCGATCGAAGAGCAGGTCATAGGCGCGAATGAAGGCCGGGTAGTCGTCGAGCATCTTCGCCGTCACCGTCTTGCGGTTCAGGCGCTGCTGCAGATCGGAGAAGGTGCGGGTCGGGCTGTTCGATCGCGCGGTGCCGCCGACCAGCAGTTCTCCGTCGATCACGCCGGAAAAATCGATCGCCTCGAGAACATCGGGAAAGGCGCCTGAAATGTCGTCGCCGGAGCGGGAATAAATCTTGCGCCGGTCGCCGGAACGGGAGAGCTGGACGCGGATACCGTCCCACTTCCATTCGGCCGCATAATCGGCCGGATCGAGACTGTCGAGATCGCCCTCCTCCACCGCATTGGCGAGCATGACGGAATGGAAGATCGCCGGCGTCGCCAGCACCGGCTTTTCGCCGCCGCCCGCCAGCCATTCGAACAATGTCTCGTAAGGCGGCTGCAAGCCATGCCAGAGGGTTTCGATCTCGGTGACGTCCTTGCCGCCGAGATCAGCGAGCGCCTGCTTGGCGAGGCGGGCCGATACGCCGATGCGCATGGCGCCGGTCGCAAGCTTGATGAAGGCGAAACGGCCGGAAGAATCCAGCCGGTCGAGGAGGTCGCGCACGAAGCTGCGCACTTCGGTGCGGCCGAGCGCATTCATGCGGGTGACGACCTCGCCGAGACGCGGCTGGGCAAGCGCCGATCGGTCTATATCCCGCTCATTGTCCCAAACCAGCGAGATGGTTTCGGCGAGATCGCCGACATAGTCGTAGGAATAGCGGAACAGCACCTCGTCCATGCGCTCCAGCACCAGTTCGCGCAGCATGGCGGGCTTGACGTTGCGAACCTCCAGCGTACCGGCAATGGCGGCGAGGCCGTAGCCGCGGTCGGGGTCCGGCGTGTCGCGGAAATAATCGGTGAGCAGCTTCAGCTTGCCGTTGCGGCTGGGGGTCAAAACCAGGCGGTCGAGGAGATCGGCGAAGGCTTTCATGGGTGCCTCTCTCTGGCACCAAAAGGCCCTATAAGAACTCCCTCATTCCTGTGCTCGTCACAGGAATCCAGTGCGTCCAAGTCCTTGGACGCGAGAAACGCCTTGGCCTCGTATGAGTCTTTCACCGCGCAGACGCGCGGTGGCTGGATTCCTGTGACGAGCACAGGAATGAGGGAGTGAGAGTTAGGCGTTTGCACCACCTCCAGCATGCCGACGATGGCAGAAAGGCCAACTCTGGAGGGGTTTTCAGCAGCAAACTCCATCTTCAATCCCCTTCATCCTCATAGCCCACCAGATGCAGCGGTTTGGCCTTGAAGCCCTGCAGCTGGCACCAGCGCACCAGCGCTTCCTCGCGGCCATGCGTCACCCAGACCTCGGCCGGGTGCAGTTCGCGGATCGTTTCCGTCAGTTCCGGCCAGTCGCAATGATCGGAAATGACCAGCGGCAGTTCGACGCCGAGCTGTTTGGCGCGCTGGCGCACCATCATCCAGCCGGAGGCGAAGGCCGGCAGCGGTTCGTTGAAGCGCCGAGCCCAGCGGTCGGCGAAGGCCGATGACGGGCCGATGACGACGGCGCCTCTGAAGGCGGATTTGTCGCGGCTCTCGATCGTCGCCGGCAGCAGCTCGCCGAGATCGATGCCCTGCGCGACGTAATAGTCACAGAGCTTTTCCATGGCGCCATGGATATAGATCGGCTCGGCATATCCGGCATCGCGCAGCAGGCGGATGACGCGCTGCGCCTTGCCGAGCGCATAGGCGCCGATGAGATGGGTGCGCTCGGGAAATTGCCGTAGCGACGCCAGCAGCTTGCCGGTTTCATCCATGGGGTCGGGATGATGGAAGACCGGAAGGCCGAAGGTCGCTTCGGTGATGAAGACATCGCAGGGAACCGGAACATAGGCCGTGCAGGTCGGGTCGGGGCGACGCTTGTAGTCGCCCGAGACGACGATGCGGGTGCCGTTCTTTTCGACGGCGATCTGGGCCGAACCGAGCACATGGCCGGCGGGGTGGAAGCTCACCTTGACGCCGTTCACCCACAGTTCCTCGCCGAAGGAAACTGCCTGCTCGCTGGCGCAGAAACCCTCGCCATAGCGCAGGCGCATGATATCGAGCGTTTGGCGCGTGGCGAGCACATTCACATGCCCCGGCCGTGCGTGATCCGAATGTCCGTGCGTGATGAGCGCCCGCTCGACCGGGCGCACCGGGTCGACGTAAAAACCGCCCTCCGGACAGTAGAGCCCCTCCGGGGCAGGATAAAGCAGCGCGTCAGCTCTCATGAAACGAGAGATAGCGGGAAATGGGCGCGAGGCCAGAGGCCGCCGTCTTCATCAAGAGATCCCGTCGAGGAAGGATTGCACCGCGGCGTTGAACTGCGACGGCCGCTGCAACGGCGCGAAATGGCTGACCCCAGGCAGGTAGATCATCTGCGCATTGGGAATGCTGCGGGCGAGATATTCCGCATGGTCCGGCTTGATGAACTCGTCGTGCTCGCCGAGCACGATTGCGACCGGCACGCGGATTTTGGCCAGGTCGGAGGCATCATAATTCGGCTCCGTCCGCATCATCAGGCTAACCGCCTCGACGAACGCGCCGAAGTCGTCAGGCGTGGCCGACAATGCCGCATAATCCTTGGCATGCCTGCCGAAACAGCGGTCGACGACCGAGCTCGGAACGAATTCCAGCGTGCCGCTCGGGTCCATGTTGCAGGCGAAGAAGAAGACGCCCTCAATGCGTGAGGGCGCCGTCATCGCGAGGATCAGGGCGATGCAGGCGCCGTCGCTCCAGCCGACGACGGCCGCCTTTTCCAAATGCAGTTCGTCCATGACGGCGAGGACGTCCGCGGCCATCAGTTCATAGCTATAGGGACGGGAATCACGGCTGCTTCGGCCATGGCCGCGGCTGTCGACGAGCACGACGCGGCGGCCGCTGTGAACGAGCACCGGCACCTGATAGCCCCAGTTGCCGCTATGGCCGAGGCCGCCATGCAGCAGGATGACCGCAGGGCCGGCGCCGTAGGTCGCATACCATATACGGGCGCCGTCATGTTCGAGATGACCTTCCACGGCGGCCGGCGGCAAGGGAGCCGCGCCATGCGCTTCAAAATGGGTGAGCTCGTCGTCGCGTGGTTCCATGAGAGAGGTCCTGCCCTGCGAATAAACCGATGGCATAGAAAAGCCGGAAAAGAGCCTAAGAACAACCGGAATCGCTTTCTAGCCCTTGCACGTTTAACGCGATCAGGGGGAATGGCATTGGGCAGGAAGCTTCTCATTTGCGCGGCGACGGTTGCGGTCGCCGCCGCAGGCATCTATCTCAACAACACCAGCCTGCTGGCGGAGCATCGGCCCGGAAAGCCGGAACTGCTCGCCCATCGCGGCGTCGCCCAGCGGTTCGACGAAACCGATCTGAAGAACGATACGTGCACGGCCGCGCGCATGCTGCCGCCGAAGCACGATTATCTGGAAAACACGATTCCATCGATGCAGGCAGGCTTTGCCGCCGGCGCCGATATCGTCGAGATCGACGTGCACCCGACGACGGACGGCGAGTTCGCCGTCTTTCACGACTGGACGCTCGATTGCCGCACCGATGGACACGGCGTCACGCGCGAGCATTCGATGGCGGAGATGAAGACGCTCGATATCGGCTACGGTTACACCGCAGACGGCGGCAAGACCTTCCCCTTCCGCGGCAAGGGCGTCGGCATGATGCCGACGCTTGCCGAGGTGCTTTCGGCCTTTCCCGACCGGCGTTTCCTCATCAACGTCAAGAGCCGCGATCCTTCCGAAGGGGAAAAACTGGCCGCTGTGCTCAACGGGCTTTCCAGCGAGCGGCGGGCGGAGATCATCGTCTATGGCGGCGACGAGCCGATCGATATGGTGCGCCGGCTCGTGCCCGATATCAGGACGGCCTCGCGCAAGAGCCTGAAGGGCTGCCTGCTCGGCTATATCGGCTATGGCTGGACGGGTCTCATGCCGGAGGACTGCAAACATCGGATGATGCTGGTGCCGGTCAATATCGCGCCGTGGCTCTGGGGCTGGCCGGACCGTTTCCTCAACCGGATGGAGGATGCCGGAACGGAGGTCTTCGTGATCGGCCCCTATCGCGGCAGCGACTTTTCCACCGGCATCGACGATCCCGCGCAATTGGCGCGGCTGCCGCAGGGCTATGCGGCGGGCATATGGACGAACGAGATCGAGGCGATCGGCAAGCTTGTCAAATAGAGCTCAGAGATTGCCTGCTTTGAGCAATGCGGCGATCTCGTCGGGAGAAACCGGCTTCGAGAAGCGGTAGCCTTGCGCCTCCTCGCAGCGCGCATGGCGTAGGAAATCCAGCTGGGCGTCGGTCTCCACACCTTCGGCGAGAACCGAAAGCTTCAGCGTCTGCGCCAGCGAAATGACGGCCGAGACGATGGCGACGGCGGTCTTGTCGCCCGGCAGGGCTTCGACCAGCGAACGGTCCATCTTCAGGCGGTCGAAGGGGAAGGTCTTCAGCGCCGCGAGGCTGGAATAGCCGGAACCGAAATCGTCGATCGACAGGCGCACGCCAAGCGCACGCAGCGATTCCATCATGGCGAGCGCGCGTTCGGCATCATGCATCACCACGCTTTCGGTGACCTCCAACTCCAGCCAATGGGACTGCAGGCCGTGACGATCGAGCGCTTCGGCGACGTGAGCCGTGAAATCCGGATCGGCGAACTGCTTGGCGGAGACATTGACGGCGATCGTCATCGGCGTCAGCCCCATATCCTGCCAGCGGCGGGCCTGACGGCACGCCTCGTTCAGCACCCAGAGACCGAGGGGAACGATGAGGCCCGTCTCTTCGGCGAGCGGAATGAAATTGACCGGCGGAACCCTGCCCTTTGCCGGATGGTTCCAGCGTACCAGCGCCTCGAGCCCGGTGATGCGGCCTGTGGCGACATCGACCTGCGGCTGGTATTCCAGGAAAAGCTGGTTGCCGGTGATCGCCTGGTGCAGTTCCTCCCGCTCACTGAGCGGCATCCCGACTGGCGGGCTGCCGACGCCATCATGATATTGCAACGTGCTGCGGCCGAGTTCCTTGGCTCGGTACATGGCGCGGTCGGCATTGGCGAGAAGTTCCTCCGACGTCACACCATCGAAGGGGAAGGAGGCGACGCCGATGCTCGACGTGACGATGAACTCGCCTTCCTCGCCGCGGACCGGCCGGTTGATCGCCTTCTGCAACTCGCGAAGGCGGCGCATGATGCCGGCATCATGGCTCGACTGGTGGACGAGAACGACAAGGAATTCGTCTCCGCCGAGACGCACAACCATATCCGAAGCCCGCACGCTGTTGACCATGCGCACCGCGATCTCCTTCAGCACCTCGTCGCCGGCGGCATGGCCGCGACCGTCGTTGACGTCCTTGAAGTTGTCGAGATCGATATAGGCGACGGTGACCTTGCGATTGTTGCGCCGGGCCTGGTCGAGGATATTGGCCAGCCGCTCCTTCAGGAAAGCACGGTTCGGCAGGCCCGTCAGATCGTCATGATGGGCCATGAAATGGATGCGGTCATCGACGCGCTTGCGCTCGATGGCGATGCCGGCGATGTGGGTGGCGAGCGCCACCAGCTTCGTCTCGTGCTCGCTCGGCCGGCGGACTTCCTTCGAATAGAGTGCGAAGGTGCCGAGCACGTTGTTCTTCGAAGTAGCGATCGGCGTCGACCAGCAGGAGCGAAAGCCGAAGGGCGCGACCAGTGCGCGAAAATCCTCCCAGAGCGGATCGCTCATCACATCTTCGACGATGACAGTCTGGCCCCGCCAGACGGCGGTGCCGCAGGAGCCGACCTTGGGGCCGATCGTGACGCCGTCGATGAGGCGGCTGTAGCCGCCGGGCAGATTGGGAGCAGCACCGTGATAAAGCCTGGTACCCTCGCCGTCGAGCAACAGCACCGACCCGTCGATGCCGGTCAACTGCGCCTCGATCATCAGCACGAGCGCCTCGAGGATCATCGGCAGCGGCTCGTTGCGGGCGATCATTTCAAGCAGGTTCGCCTGGCCGCGATAAAGATCCTCCTGCAGCTTGCGCTCGGTGATGTCGCGGGAAACGCCGATCAGGCCGACGATCTCGCCGCGATCGTTGCGCAGCGGTATCTTCGAGGTCAGCCGGTATATCGGTTTGGCAGCCCCAGGGAGAGCGATCGTCTCCTCCATGTCGATGCGGGCTTCACCCGTCGCCATGATCTGCTGTTCGATGTCGAAGTGGCGGCGAGCCGTCTCGAAATCGAACAGGTCGAAATCGCGCTTGCCGGTGATCTCGGCTGCGCTCTTGAGGCCGAGGCAACTGGCGGTGATGGCATTGGCGAAGACGAAGCGGCTGTCGCGGTCCTTGACGTACAGAAAGTCCGGAAGCTCGTGGACGATCGCCTTGAGGCGCAGATTCTCGATGCCTTCGGAGAGATGGTGGGCAGTCGATGCCATCATTGCCTCCGTCGCGGCCACGATACGGCGCGTTTCAGCGGTCAGGGCATCGGTCGATTCCCATCGCCTGGCACTCAATTCAGGCATGACCCCATTCTCCCCGGCGGCCGAAGGCCGTATCCCGCATAGTCAATGAAACTCTCTTTCAGAGTATTCGGCATTTCCTTCGGCTTGCTTAAATGAAAGGGTGAACGAGACGACAATATCCGCGGCGATATCCTGCCCTTATCTGCGGCGGTGACTGCAATTTCGGCCGCCTGCACCAAAAGGATACATGCGGACCTGGCATGTTTTCTGCTACAGGCCGGCCATGACACAAGATCCCGGAATGCCTTCACGTCGCGACATGCTTCTGCTTCTCGCCGCCTCGGCCGTTGCGGGAGGGATGGCGCCGCGCGCCCTCGCCTCGCCGCTGGCGGCGGCGGCCGAGCCGAAGCTGCGCGGCGCGATCGACGCGGCGGAATATCGCGCCATTGCCGAAAGCGGCGACCGCAAGACGCGAAATCTTCAGCAGATGATCGAGCAGGCGGCGCGCGAGAACGTGCCGGTCTTTCTGCCGCCCGGCACCTACAAGGTCTCCAACCTCACCTTGCCCGACAACACCCGCATATCAGGCGTGCCCGGGGCGTCGCGGATCGTCTATACCGGCGAAGGCCACCTTTTCGCCGCCGAAAACGTACGGCGGGTCGAGCTTTCCAATCTCGTCATCGACGGCGGCAACCGCCGGCTCGGCGACTACGCCGGCGGGCTCTTGCAATTTGCCGGCGTCGACGAGGTGCTGATCGACAATTGCGAGATCGGCGGCAGCCGCAAGCACGGCGTCCAATTGGAGCGCTGCGGCGGGCGGATCGAGCGCAGCCGTATTTCGGGCGCGGCCCAATCCGGGCTCTACGCGGTAGAATCGGCAAATCTTTCGATATCGGGCAATACGGTCTCTGATTGCGGCAATGGCGGCATCCTGGTGCACCGCTGGAAGAAGGCGGAGGATGGCACGGTCGTCTCCGGAAACCGCATCTCCAACATTCGCGCCAATGACGGCGGCACCGGCGAAAACGGCAACGGCATCAATATCTTCCGCGCCGACAGCGTGATGGTGGTGAACAACCATATCTCCGACTGCGCCTTCACGGCGATCCGCGCCAATTCGGCCTCCGATATCCAGATCAACAGCAACCAATGCCGGCGCTCCGGCGAGACGGCGATCTATGTCGAATTCGCCTTCGAGGGCGCCGTCGTATCCGGCAATTTGATCGACGGGGCGGCGAACGGCATTTCGATCGCCAATTTCGACGAGGGCGGGCGGCTCGCGAGCGTCACCGGCAATGTGGTGCGCAACCTGACGCTGAAAGGCCCCTATAAGCACGAGGTCGGTTTCGGCATCGGCATTGCCGCGGAGGCCGACACGCTGATCTCAGGCAATGCGATCGAGGGCGCGCCGCGCTGGGGGTTGCAGATCGGCTGGGGTCCCTATCTCAGAAATGTCATCGTCAACGGCAATGTCGTGCGCAAGACGCCTGTGGGATGTGCGGTCTCGGTCGCCGACGGCGCCGGAACCGCCGTCATTACCGACAATGTGTTTCAGGAAACCTCCGAAGGAGCGGTTCTCGGCTTTCAGTGGGAGAAGAAAGTGTCGGGAGAACTGGCAAGCGGCGGCTCGCCCTATGCGCAGCTCACCGTCGAGCGAAACCGGACCTCCTGACAAGCAACGACACCGCAGAACCATTTCGGTCGCCGCCGCTCGAAAAGTCGAAGATCGAATCCCGGCCCGCAACGGCGACCGTCGTGTCGGCCAGCGCCTTGAAGACAAAAGTATCGGCGCCCACGCCGCCGGTGATGTGAGGAACGGCGCAGCATCAAAAGCTTTCATCGTTCCATCAGCGGCAAGGACTTTTCCGGGACTGACCTAGCACTTACGGTCATCCGGGACATATCGAGGGGTATCTTTCATGCTGACGATCTACGGAGTCTATCGGTCGCGTGCGTCACGCGTCTATTGGATGGCGGAGGAACTCGGGCTCGAGTTTCAGTCCGTTCCGGTGCTGCAGGCAAGGCGGCTGGCAAGCCCGCTGTCCGATGAAGCGCCGCTCAACACCCACTCGCCTGACTTTCTCGCCGTGAACCCCATGGGGCAGATCCCCAGCATCAAGGACGGCGATCTCGTCATGCACGAGTCGCTGGCGATCAATCTCTATCTTGCGCGCAAGCATGGCGGACCGCTTTCCGGACAAACCGTCGAAGAAGACGGATTGCTGACGATGTGGACGGTCTGGGCGGCATCGCAGGTCGAACCCGAAACGGTGAAGATCGTGCTCACTTATGATAGCGGGCTCGAAAACAGCGAGGACGGCAAGCAGACGATCGCCGTCGCCTGCCGCTCGCTGCGCCGGCCGTTCGCGGCTCTCGAAAGCCACCTTGCCGGCCGGCAGTGGATCGTCGGCGACCGCTTTACCGTTGCCGATCTCAACATCGCCGAGGTACTGCGCTACGCCCAGAGCGAAGAGGCCCTTTTCCAGGCGCATCCGAACATCAAGGCCTGGATCGCACGCTGCCAATCCCGCCCGGCCTACAAAGGCATGCAGGCGGCCCGCGGCAAGGAGCCGGTCGAGGTTTAAACTACGGGAAAAGGGTCAGCGTGCCGGCCATTTCCTCGCGGATCCATGCCTTGAAATCTCTGACTTTCTTCGGCTCGCGCACGCCATCGGCTGTGACGAAGTAATGGCCGAAGCCGGTACGCGCGCGAATGCCGAAGGGGGCGACCAGCCGGCCTTCGGCGAGCGCAAATGCGGCCAGCGTTTGCCAGGCAAGCATGACGCCCTGCCCGGCGATGGCCGCATCGAGACAGAGCGAGGCATCGTTGAAGACGTGGCGGGTCGCAAGCGTGGCGCCTGACAGGCCCGCCTCGCGCATCCAGACCTCCCAGGAAAACATGGCGCGGCCATCGATGATGGCGGGCAGTTCGAGAAGATCGGCGGGCTTCTTCAATCTCGCGGCCATCTCGGGCGAACAGACGGGAAAGACCTCCTGCTGCAAGAGCAGTTCGGCCTTCACATCCGGCCACTGGCCGGCGCCGACGCGGATGCCGATATCGACGTCGCAGAGGGCCGGATTGATGAGATTGGTCGTCGCGTCCAGCCGCAGCTTGATGTCCGGGTGACGTTCGACGAAGCGGTCGAGCCGGCAGACAAGCCAGCGGGCAGCAAAAACCGGCGCCACCGAGATGGTGAGAATCGTGTCGTCCTTGCGCTGGGCTATCGACACGGCGGCCGAAAGACGGGCAAAACCCTCGTCGAGCGCGAAGAGCACGGGCCGGGCCGCTTCGCTGACGATCATCCCTCTGGCGGTGCGCTCGAAGATCACCAAACCCAATTGGGCTTCTGCCTTGATGACCTGCTGACTGACGGCGCCGACCGAGACGCCGAGCTCTTCAGCCGCCGCCTGGAGCGAGCCGAGACGCCCGACGGCTTCCAGCGCGCGCAGGCCGTTGAGATGTACCGAGTTCAGGTTCTTCATATAGTTTTTCTATAGCAGAGGCTCGTCAATCTCAATTGAAAATCTGACCATCGGGGCCGATATTGCACATAGCGAGCTCAATGGCGCTGGCCCCTGAGCTCCCAGATTCCCTTTGAAGAAAGCGAGGCATGCTATGTCATTGCTGAAGTTTTTCTTGAAACCCGCCCTCAGCCTGACCAACACCGATGTTGCAGATCCGCCATGGAAGAATGATCCACTGCAGCATCCTGAGGTCGAGCGCATGTCGATGCGCGAAATCGCTGATCTGCCGCTCGGCATGCCGGCAGCCTTTGGCGCCGAGACCAAACCGCAATTGGCGAAATGCGCGTAAAAACATGCTAGGCTTCGACCCGAGAAGAAGGGCAGAGCCATGGCCGACGATGTCGATGCGATCTTCGAGCGCCTGAAGCGGCTGGCGGCGGAAGCCGGCCTGCCCGATATCGAGGAAAGCACGTCCTATGGGAACCCGGCGCTGAAGGTGGCCGGCAAGAGTTTCGTCGCGGTGAAGAACGCCGAGACGATCGTGATTTCGATTGGCCTCGACGATAAGGATCATCTGCTCGAAATGGCGCCCGAGATCTACTTCCAGACCGATCACTATCGAGGCTGGCCGCATCTGCCGATACGAGCGGCGATGATCGGGGACGAGGAATTGCGGCTGCGGCTGATCGGCGCCTGGCTGTTCCGGGCGCCGAAAAAGCTTGCCGCAGGTTTTCAGGCCTGATCGTAGGCCAGCGCCCGCCGGACGGCGGGGCGCTGCAGCATGCGGGCGTGGTGATCGCTCGCCCTTTCGAAACGGGCGGGATCGACACCGTCCGAAGGCAGCCAGCCCGTCATGGTGAAGAGATAGGGATCGGCGACCGAATAGGCTTCGCCCATCACCCACGGCCCTTCGAACATGGTCTGCTCGATCAGCGTGAAACAATCGGCCATGTTTTGCGGCACCTTGGCCTTCATCGCCTCTATCGCCGCCGGATCATCAGCCCAGCGGGAGCCGCGCGGGCGATGGGCATGGTTCACATGCACAGTCGAGCAGATGTAGCTGTTGAAGGCCTGCAATCTCGCAAATTCGAAGACATCGTCGAGCGGTGCCAGCTTGGCGGCCGGCGCGATATGGGCGATGTAGGCCAGAATCGCCGGCGTTTCCGTCAGCACACCGCGATCGGTGACGAGCGCCGGCACGCGCCCCTTCGGATTGAGCTTCAGAAATTCCGGCGAACGCTGCTCACCGTCGCGAAGACTGATCTTCCTGACTTCGAAGGTCAGACCGGATTCTTCCAGCGCAATCAGGCTGGCGAGCGCGCAGGTTCCCGAGGCGTAATACAATGTCAGCATGGTTCTCGACTCCCTTTCGGCACGCCTTATAGCGCAGGGGTGGGCGAGCCGGAACCGGCGGGATCAGGAGGAGCCGGCAATTTCCGGCTCCTCCCTCGCATTCAGCCGCAGCCCGGCACGTCTTCCAGCCGATGCCAGACGGGGATGCCGCGTTCTCTCGCAATCCGCACATCGTTGTCCGCGCCCTTGGAATCGCCCGGCAGGCGCAGCACGCCTTCGCAAAGCTGCAACAGACGGCCGGCGACCGGGTGGAAGATCTCTTGGTAGAGCGCGTCGCCGACCGACCTGCCGCCGGCGGCGTGCCAGATCGGCAGCGCCACCCACTCGCCGATCATCGGCACATGGCCCGCCTCAAACAGCGCATGCGAGGGTTCCTCCAGCCGCTTCAGGTTGGCGGCCATCTTTTCCGGGTCATCGCCCGTTCCCGACCGATAAGGGCCGGCAATCAAAATCAACATCGTCCACTCCTTCACCGCTTTGATGCGGGAACTCCCCCGGCCTCATGCACGGGACTTCGTGAAAATGCACGATATTTCTTGAATGTCGAATCAATTCGTGCATATTCACGATATTTCATTCAACTTCATGCAGAGGGTCGAATGCTCACGACACAACGCAAGAGCCTCATTCTCGACATCCTGCGCCGCGACGGCCAGGTGATCGCCAAGCGCGTGGCCGAGGAGTTCGCGCTTTCGGAAGACACGATCCGGCGCGACCTCAGGGAGATGGCGGCGGAGGGGCTGTTGAAGCGCGTGCATGGCGGCGCGATGCCGCTGGCGCCGGAACTGCCTGATTTCACTGCGCGGCGCAGCGTTTCGTCAGAGATCAAGGCACGGCTCGGAGCGAAGGCGGCGGCGATGGTCAAGCCGGGACAGATGATCTTCCTCGACGGCGGCACGACGACGGCGGAGATCGCCAGGCAATTGCCGCGCACCATGCCGCTGACGGTTGCGACCCACAGCCCGACGATCGCCGCCGAACTGGAGCATCATCCGACGGCCGAGGTGATCCTCACCGGCGGACGGCTTTACAAACATTCGATGGTGGCGACGGGCGCAGCGGCGGCGGCGGCGATCTCGCAACTCCGCCCGGACCTGTTCTTCCTCGGCGTGACGGCGGCGCATCCGGTGCACGGGCTTTCCACCGGCGATTTCGAGGAAGCGGCCATCAAGCGGCATATCGCGCGGTGCTCGGCCGAAACCCATGTCCTGCTGACCGAAGAAAAGTTCGACCTCGTCTCCCCCTGCCCGGTGCTTGGCGTTGCCGATGTGGCCGGACTGATCGTGCCGGCGGAGACGACGGCCGAACGGCTGAAGCCCTATCGCGATCTCAATGGCACGATCGTGGCGGCGTGATCAACTGGTCAGGACGGACGTGACCCTGACATCGCCGACATGGATGCCGTTCCAATTGCGCATCGAGGTTGCGGCGAAGGCCATCAGGGCTGCATGAACCTTGTCTTCCGTCTCGAAGAAGCGGGCAAGTGTGGCAGCCACCATGGCTTCGGCGGCGCGGGTCGTGCCGTCCTCGCATTTCAGCGCAATGGCAACGCCCTTTTCCGGGATCGCGG
This sequence comes from Rhizobium sp. BR 249, assembly GCF_047445895.1. NCBI lineage: Bacteria > Pseudomonadati > Pseudomonadota > Alphaproteobacteria > Hyphomicrobiales > Rhizobiaceae > Rhizobium > Rhizobium sp. BR 249. The sequence continues at coordinate 107,060 of NZ_JARWKX010000021.1, forward strand.
CGCAGAAGACGCCCTCGGCGCCTGTCTTGACGAAGATGCGGCCGGGGGCGATCTGCATCAGCGTCGTGCAGGCGCGGCCGGAGCCGGCGACATAGAAGGGCTCAGCCATGCAGGCTTCGATCAGGCGGCGGGAGGCTTTGGCGCGCAAGGGCTCCAGGCCGTTGCCGGTCGCCATCTTGGCAAATCCATGCGCAAGGCCGCGCAAAGGCACGGCATAGGTCGGAATGGAGCAGCCATCCGTGCCGCAGCTCTCGGCGCCGAGCACGGCTCCCGTCAGGCTTTCCATCGCCGCACGGATCTCGGCCTGCAAAGGATGGTCGTAGCCGACATAACCCTTCGGATCGATGTCCTGATGGCAGCAGGCGCAGATGAAGCCGGCATGTTTTCCCGAACAATTGTTGTGAAGCGCAGTCGGCGCGTCGAGCGTGCGGGCCTGATGGATCAAGACCTTCTGGCTCATCGACCAATGGGCGCCGCATTCGAGCGCTCCGGCATCGCGGCCGGCCCGCGACAGCATGGAGGCGGCAAGCTCCACGTGCTCGTCCTCACCATTATGCGAGGCACAGGCAAGCGCCAGTTCCTTGTCGCCGAAGCCATAGGCGTCGGCTGCACCGCTTTCGACCAGCGGCAGGGCCTGCATCGCCTTGCAGGACGAGCGCGGGAAGACGACGGCGTCGATATCTCCAACAGAGAAGACCAGCTTGCCATCGCCATCGACGACGGCCACCGCGCCGCGATGGCGGCTTTCGACGAGCAAGCCTCGGGTGACTTCAACGGTGACGGGATTGGTCATGGGCTCTCATCCAGGTGCTGCGGGGAGAGGCAGGCATACCGCGTCGGCGCGCGAAAGCCAACGGGGTTAGCGCTTTGCCGGGGCTCGGGCGTCCGCAGCGGAATAGCGCCTCCTGCCAAGCGCGCCACCTCCGCTATCACAGGCCTTGAGTTTGGAAGCATCGAGACGCTATCCTGCAACACAGCTCACATTTCGAGGAATTGTTTTGCAATCAGGCCTATCCATTTCAGAGTCCATATTGGGAATATTTTTCACGGCCGTTTCTCTCGGCCTGGCGTGTTGGTTGGCGCGCCGGCCGAAAAAGACAAGCGTCGGAATCATCCTTGGAGCGCTTGTGGGGCTGGCCTTGATGTCCATTGCGGCAGCTCTGGTCGGTTTCCTCCGGAACGTTCTTCCGTTCGGGCAAATCGACTTCTGGCTCTCCGGTTTGACAGCGAAAATCTAACGTAAATACTCATCACAGGAATTGACTGAAACGATCGAAAACTATCGTTTCTCTGATGTGTCGGATGCGGCTAAGAGTGGTGGATCAGGAACCGCCCTCATGTCATCCACCCTCTCTTTGATCCTTGGCGACAACAGGCTGCGCATTCCAGCAGCAACGCTTGTCGCGCTCGCCTTCACCTATGCCTCGACGGTGCCCTACCAGTCGATCATCGGGATCAATGAACTGGGCATGAGCAACGGCGCCTATTCGGCCTTGGTCTTCGTCTCGGCGATCGTCAACGTCACGACGAGCCTGACGCTTGGCATCTGGTCGGACAGGCTGAAGGAGCGGCGGCCGCTGGTTCTGGCTCTTTCCGTCGCCGGCATTCTCGGTTTCGGCTCGATCGCGCTCACCCACAGCCCTGCGGTCTTCATTCTCTCGACGCTTCTGCTGGTGCCGATGAGCAATTCCACCTATTCGCTGCTCTTCGCCAGCCTGCGCGCCCGGACCAACCAGATGGACCGCGGCCGGGCGGCGGCGATCACGGCCATGGTGCGGGCGCTCTATTCCGGTTCGTGGGCGCTGGCGCCGGGGTTGATCGGCCTCTATCTCGTCAATTCGCCGTCGATGACGCCGGCCTATGGGATTGCGGCCTTCGCCAGTTGCACCTGCTTCTGCCTGTATTTCTTCTTCGCGCCCGGAAATGGCTCGGCGGGCCCTGCTTCCAGTCAAGTCGGCTTCATCGCGTCACTGAAGCGGATCTTCGTACCCTATGTGCTGGCGCGCGTCCTCGTCATGTCGATGCTCGTCGGGCTGCAGCGGCTGAACGGCATGCTCTCGCCACTAATCATTATCCATGCGGCAGGCGGCACGGTGGTCGACGTGGGCTTCATGGCCGGGCTGACGGCCTTTCTCGAAATGCCCTTCATGATGATGTGGGGCATGGCGCAGCGCCGCTTCCGGACGGTGCATGTGCTTGCCTTCGGCTCGCTGATCTACTGCGCCTATCTGCTGCTGCTCGGATTTGTTTCGGCGCGCTGGCAGGTCTACGCGCTGCTCCTCGTCAATGCCTGCGGCGTGGCAGCAATCCTCAGCGTGCCGATCACCTATCTGCAGGACCTGATCGCCGACCGGCCGGGGCTCGGAAGCTCGCTGATCTCGCTCAACAGCTTCATCGGAGCCGGCATCAGCGCCGGGCTCTTCGCCTTCGGCACTGAAATCACCGATTATTCCGGAACCGCCTTCGTCGGCGCGGCGGCGGGTTTGGCGGCGATCGGCGCGTTGCTCTATCTCGAAAGCAACAAGCGACAGGCGCAGCAGCCGGCCTGAAGTGCCGCGTGCTTTTAAGGGTCAATGCGGCCTGATGCGATAGGCGCAGCGCCGCGCCCCGACCAGGATATGTTCGCTGCGCTCGACTTCGGCATCGCCAACGGCGCCGGTCTCGTCGAGCCGGGCGGCATCGCGGGTGCGCTTTCGGCCGCGCACTGGCTTTATCTCATGATGGCTTTACCCGGCATTCTGGCCGTCGGTGTCTCGCTGACACTCAGCCGACGCGCAGCATGACCTTGCCGACATGGCTGCCCTCTTCCAGCAACCGGTGCGCCTCGACCACCTCCTCGAAGGCGAAGACCTTGTGGATGACGGGCGCGACGGTGCCCGCCTCCAGCAGCGGCCATACCTCGGAGAGAAGATCGTCGCGGATGGCGCGTTTTTCCTCGGCCGTGCGCGGGCGCATGGTGGAACCGGTGACCGTCAGGCGCTTGACCATGATCGGCGCGAGATTGACCTTTTCGGCGACGGCCCCGCCAAGGAAGGCGATGATCGACAGGCAGCCATCCCTGGCCAGCGAGGCGAGGTTGCGCTCGAAATAGGCCGCGCCGATCATATCGAGGATGATATCGACGCCCTGGCCGGTTTCGGCCTTGATCACCTCGGCGAAATCCTCGGTCCGGTAGTTGATCGCCCGTTTGGCGCCGAGTTTTTCGCAGGCCTCGCATTTTTCCTTCGAGCCCGCGGTCGCATAGACCTCGGCGCCGAAAGCGCGGGCAAGCTGGATCGCCGTCGTGCCGATGCCGCTGGAGCCGCCATGGATCAGCACCGTCTCGCCTTCCGTCAAACCCGCCATCTGGAAGAGATTGGCCCAGACGGTGAAGAAGGTTTCGGGAAGGGCCGCGGCCTTCACCGCGTCATATCCTTTGGGGAAAGGCAGGATCTGCCCGGCCGGCAGGATACAATATTCGGCGTAGGCGCCGCCATTGGCGAGGCCGCAGACCTTGTCGCCGACGCCATAGCCGCTGACGCCAGGCCCGACGGCGACGATTTCACCCGAGAGTTCCAGGCCGAGGATCGGGCTTGCATCCTTGGGTGGCGGGTAGCTGCCCTGGCGCTGGGCGATATCGGGACGGTTGACGCCGATCGATTCGGCACGCAGGAGAACCTCACCTTCGCCCGGCACCGGCAGCGGACGCTTGCCGATCGCCATCACCTCCGGCCCGCCGAAGGACGGCAGATCGACGAAACGCATTTCCTGAGGCAGTGACATGGCGCGACCCTCCTGATCCCGATTGTTCGGAATAGATCAGCCCCAGAGCCTTGGGAAGGCGGGAAGTGGCAAGGGCGTCAATTCGCCTCGCCCAGGAAGTATAAACTCTTTCGCCAATATGAAAGTTTTGTGAAACGCGCGCGAGCCTCCCACGCGTTTCACGTTCATTAAATTTTCCAATGCAATCAAAAGCTTGCTCAGGCGGAGCGGCGGCGTTCCGCCTCGTGATCGGCAAACATGTCGGCGACGCATCTGCCGCCGGACTGGACGCCCTCGTCATCGAGAACATCGCCGCGAAATTCTCCCATCTTGCGGGCGGTGTCCCAGAGGCGAAGCGCCTCGCGGACGACCTCGCTGCTCGAGGCATAACCGCCATTGTCGACGGCGGCACGGATGCCCGCCGCTTGCTGCGGAGAGATGGAAACGGTGACCATCGGCATGGACTTCCTCCCTACTTTCGATCAGGCAGAATCCTGCCTCATGGGGGACGCATGACCATTTTCGGCATCTTCGACGATATTTCGCCGATGCCCTGGCGCATTCGCACGCGGAGGCGATCCCGCAAGTCGAAAGGCCGTAACCCTTAAAGTTTAATCCCCTGTCGTGGCCTTGTCAAAAAAGAAACCGTTCAAAGGCGACATCGGGACACTGCTCTCCACTGTTTCATCTGCGGATACCGAAGCCGAAGGCGATCATCGTCCATCCCTGGAGGATGAGATCGGCGGCCAGGAAAAGGCCGAGGATCCAGAGGCTGTTTACCGGCCACCCAAGCGCGATGACAAAGCCGGCCAGCGCCGTAATGACGCCGCTTGCGACGATCCAGCCCCAGCCCTTGGCGGGCTTCATGCGCCTGCCGACCCAAGTGCGGAAAACGCCGGCGATGAGAAGGGCGATCGCGAGAAACAGCGTCAGCGCCGCCGACGTCAGGATGGGATTGATGAAGGCGCAGATGCCCGCGAGCACGTAAAGCAGGCCGCTCAGCGCCCAGAACAGCACGTGATCCCAGCCGCGCACCTGAAATGCATGAACGAGATAGATCACGCCGCCGAACAGCATGAGCATGCCGACATAATAGACCGAGACGACGGTGGCGAGCATCAGATTGCCGAGCGCGATCAAGCCGCAGACGAGCAGCAGCACACCGAGGCCGACGAACCAGATCCATTTCGACTGCAGAGAGGATGTGGGCATCCCGTTGAAGACATCGGCCATAACGCACCTCCCGGTAGGATTTGAATATGTTGCAGCAATTGACCGGGGAAAGATCCGAAGAGCGATGAGATTGAGAAAGATTTTTATTGATTGATCAGTCAATCAAAAATATTCTAGCCGGAAGTTCAAAGGAGTTGTCCGTTTGCCGAAGGTCGGAATGGAGCCGGTGCGCCGCAAGGCGCTGGTCGATGCAGCGCTACGGGTGATCGGCGATCACGGCTCGCTTGCCGTCACCATGTCCGACATCGCGCGCCAGGCCGGTGTGTCTCCTGCCCTTGCGCATCATTATTTCGGCAGCAAGGAACAATTGCTGATCGAGACGATCCGCTCCCTGCTCAGACAGTTGCGCGACGATACCGTAGCTGCACTCAAGGCAGCGACGACGCCGCGCGAACGGCTTTCGGCCGTCATCCGCGTCAATTTCCACGCCGACCAGTTCGCACCGGAGACGATCGCCGCCTGGCTTGCCTTCTATGCCGAAGCGCAGCGCTCGGAAGAGACGCGCCGCTTCCTGGTGATCTATGCCAGGCGGCTGCGTTCCAACCTGCTTGCCGATCTCAAGGCGCTCCTGCCCGCCAACGCCGCAGAACGCATCGCCGAAGGCGCTGCGGCGATGATCGACGGGCTCTATATCAGGCAAAGTCTGAAATCGGCGCCGATCGGCATCGAAGCCTCGATCGCGCTGACGGAGGATTATGTGAACGCGCTTCTGGCTAGCAGCTCCCCTTCTCCCCAGCGGGGAGAAGATGTCCGAAGGACAGATGAGGGGGTGAGCGACGCAGGAGCGAGCGGCCGTAAGGCCGAGATTGCCGCCCCCTCATCCGGCCCTGCGGGCCACCTTCTCCCCCAGGGGAGAAGGGACGACCACATCGAACCTTCCAAGGACAAATGACATGAAAGCCCAGCCGAAAGCCTCGCACTTCATCGACGGCGAATATGTCGAGGATACCGATGGCACCGTCATCGAGAGCATCTATCCCGCGACCGGCGAGGTGATCGCCCGGCTCCATGCCGCAACGCCTGCGATCGTCGAAAAGGCGATCGCCGCGGCCAAGCGCGCACAGCCGGAATGGGCGGCGATGAGCCCCATGGCACGCGGGCGCATCCTCAAACGGGCGGCCGACATCATGCGCGAGAGAAACCGGGCTCTCTCCGAACTCGAAACGCTCGATACCGGCAAGCCGATCCAGGAAACGATCGTCGCCGATCCGACATCAGGCGCCGACGCCCTCGAATTCTTCGGGGGTGTAGCACCGGCCGGCCTCAACGGCGCCCATATCCCGCTCGGGCAGGATTTTGCCTATACCAAGCGCGTGCCCCTCGGCGTCTGCGTCGGCATCGGCGCCTGGAACTATCCGCAGCAGATCACCTGCTGGAAAGCGGCCCCTGCCCTCGTTTGCGGCAATGCCATGGTATTCAAGCCGTCCGAGAACACGCCGCTCGGCGCATTGAAGATCGCCGAAATCCTCATCGAGGCCGGGCTGCCGAAGGGGCTCTTCAATGTGATCCAGGGCGACCGCGACACCGGACCGCTGCTCGTCAACCATCCCGATGTCGCCAAGGTGTCGCTGACCGGCTCCGTGCCGACGGGGCGCAGGGTCGCGGCAGCAGCGGCCGGGAACCTGAAGCACGTGACGATGGAACTCGGCGGCAAGTCGCCGATCATCGTCTTTGATGATGCCGATCTCGATTCGGCCGTCGGCGGGGCAATGCTCGGCAATTTCTATTCGACCGGCCAGGTCTGCTCGAACGGCACGCGCGTCTTCGTGCAGAGGACCATCAAGGACGAATTCCTGAAGCGGTTGAAGGCGCGCACCGAGGCGATGCTGATCGGCGACCCGATGGATGAGGCGACGCAGATCGGCCCGATGGTCTCCTGGGCGCAGCGCGAGAAGGTGATCTCCTACATCGAGAAGGGCAAGGCCGAGGGCGCGACGCTGATTGCCGGCGGCGGCATTCCGAACAATGTCTCCGGCGAAGGTTATTACGTGCAGCCGACCGTCTTTGCCGATGTGACCGACGACATGACCATCGCCCGCGAGGAAATCTTCGGTCCCGTCATGTCGGTGCTCGATTTCGAAGCCGAGGACGAGGTGATCGCGCGCGCCAACGCCAGCGAATTCGGCCTCTCCGGCGGTGTCTTTACCGCCGACCTCACCCGCGCCCACCGCATCGTCGACCGGCTGGAGGCCGGCACGCTCTGGATCAACACCTACAATCTCGCACCAGTGGAAATCCCCTTCGGCGGCTCGAAACAATCGGGCTTCGGCCGCGAGAATTCGCTGGCCGCGCTGGAGCACTATTCCGAGTTGAAGACGGTTTACGTGGGCATGGGGCCGGTGGCGGCGCCGTACTGATCAAGTCCCCTCCCCAACCC